>JAWXAX010000167.1 GCA_034439735.1 Rhodothermales bacterium
GTATTCAGAGACTCCCATACCCCCATACTCCCATACTCAAAAAACTCCCATCCTTAAAAGCTCTCAGACTCGGCCGTTGCCAGCCGCTCCTGCATGAGCGCCTCGGCCATCTGGAACTGATAGGGATAATCGATATCCAGCGACCGTTCGGGCGGCATGGCATAGCCAACCATCGGTTCGTGGAAGAAGGTGCCGTTGGCCAGGAAGCGCGTTACGGAGGCCATATACAGCGCACCGTTGGGGTGATAGGCCGTGTCGATCGACTGGCTGCGGGTGGTCCGAAGGTAGGTTTCCGGCTCGCGCATCGCAAGGCCGGCGTCCTCCGCGATTGTCATCGCCAGCTGGGGCGGAAACTCGTAGTTCGTGACGGCGATGAGACTGACGTCTCCCGTCTGCCGTGCGTACAGGGCCGCGGCGCGGCGCACGTCTTCCGCCGTCCGGAACGGGCAGGTCGGCAGCATGACGGCCACATGGTCGTAGCGCGTGTTCATGCCGTCTCGCCGGAGGTATTCTTCGGCGACGCGAACCATCGGAACGGTGTCGCCGGCGAGACTGGCGGCGCGTTCGTCCGTGCCGGCGCCCCATTCTCGGGCCACGGCGAGGATCTCGGCATCGTCGGACGAGACGACGACATCCGCGAACACACCCGAATCGATAGCGGCTTCGAGGGTGTAAGCCAGCAGCGGCTTGCCGGCGAGGGGGAGGACGTTTTTGCGGGGCACGCGTCGTGAGCCGCCGCGGGCCGGAATGAGGCAAAGGATGTTGGACATACGCGTCAGGCCGGCAGCGCCGCCAGGGTTTTGGTGAAACGGGAACGGATGAGGTGTGCGTCGCGCACGGACTGCCGGATGATGGTGCAGACGCGGTCCACATCCTCCAGGGAAAGGTCGTTTGAGGTTGGCAGATTCATCCCGCGGGCGGCCAGGGACGCCGTCACCGGGAAGTCTCCGTGGGCATAGGGGATGTACGCCGGCTGGTCGTGCAGCGGGCAGAAGAAATTGCGGGTCTCGATACCGTGTTCGGCGAGCACGCTGCGGAGCGTATCGCGGTCGAGGCCCAGCACCGACTCGTCGATCAGGATCGAGTACAGCCAGAATATATTCCGGGCCCAGGGCGCCTCCGGGGGCAGGATAATGCCGGGTAGATCGCCGAGGCCCCGGTTGTAGCGGTCGACGATTTCGAGGCGTTTCGCGAGAAACGCGTCCACGCGCTCCATCTGGGCGAGGCCGATGGCCGCCTGAATGTTGGTCATCCGATAATTGAAGCCGGCATAGAGGTGCCAGTAGCGCCGGCTTTTCTCCATCCCATGATCCCGCAGGATCGCCATTTTCTCGTGCAAACTGCGGCGGTTGGTGGTCACCATCCCCCCTTCCCCGGTCGTGATGACCTTGTTGGCGAAGAAGCTGAAGCAGCCCACGTCGCCGAACGTGCCCACCTGCCGGCCTTTGTACTCGGCCCCGAGCGCCTCGGCGCAGTCCTCGACGACAAACAGGTTGTGCCGGCGGGCAAGGTCCATGATCGGGTCCATGTCGCACGGATGGCCGTAGAGGTGGACCGGCATGATGGCGCGGGTGCGGACGGAGAGGGCCTCGCGGACGCCGGCGGCGCTGAGGGTCCAGGTGTCGGGGTCGACGTCGGCGAAGACGGGGATGGCGCCGGCGTGGATGACCGCGTTGGCCGAGGCGCCGAATGTGAGGTTCGGGACGATCACCTCGTCCCCGGGCCCGACGCCGAGGGCGACGAGGGCGAGGTGCAGCGCCGTGGTGCCGCTGGAGGTACAGAGCGCGTGTTCGCTGCCGACATACGCCCGGAACGTCTCCTGAAACCGGTTGACGTATTCGCCCTGCGACGAGATCCAGTTGGTGGCGATGCAGTCGCTGACGTACTTGAGTTCGTTGCCGCCCAGTGCCGGCTGGGTGACGGGGAGCCGCCACATCTCGGCCCAGGAGATCAGGTCCACCGGCTGCCCGCGTTCGTTGAGGAGCGGCAGATGGCGGACGCGTTCGTTGAGGAGCTTGAGGTTGTCGGCACGGGCCGCGCCGGCCGAGCCGGCGGCGAAGGTGCGGTTCATGTAGCGCTCGATCGGCTCATCGAGCGTGGCGCCGGCAAGCAGGGCGCGGCGGACGTCGCCATCCGTGAAAAGCCCCACCATCACCCCCTCGTCATCGACGACAAAGACGACGCCGAAGATGCCCCGGTTCAGGGCGCGGAGCAGGCTCTCGACGGTGTCGGAATACCGCAGCAGGTTATCCGTGATTGATCGCATGGAGTTGATGACGTTCGGGGTGAAGGATGCCGGCGACGAGATCGCGTTGTTCGAGCATCTGGCTGATCGACAGCCCGTAGGCTTCCAGGACAAGGGTCGCCTCGGGGAAATGCCGGACGATCGGCCAGAACCAGGAATTGGCGCGAACAGGCAGGTTCTGGTCGGCCCAGCCGTCGTTTTCGCTGAGGTGAAAGGCTTCGATGCGGTGGGCCAGCCGCAGGCAGAACTCGCTCGGCATGAAGTCGCACGTCTTACCTGAGACGATGAGGTGGCCGACATCGACGAGGACGCCGAGGTTGCGGTCGTTGAGGCGCGCGAAGAAGCGCTCGAAGTCCTCGGCGGTGACCATGAGGAGGTGCCGCGTGCCGATCGGCCGGCGGGCCTGCACGTTATTTTCGACGAGGAGGCGAACGCCCGTGGCGCAGGCGTAGGTGCTGAGCGTGGCCATGCTCTCGCAGAAGCGGTCGAACGCGCGTTCGTACGCGTCAGTGTCGATCCCTAGCGCCAGGACGGCCTGGGCGTCGGCGTCGCCGAGCTGCTGTGGCGTGAGGTCGGCCACGAAGCCGCCGTGGACACTGTAAAACGGGGCGTCGAGGGCGGCGCAGAGGTCGATGGCCTGGTGGCAGAGCGCAAGGCTGGCGGCGAGGGCCGGCTTTTCGTCGGCCGCGAGGTTGAGCACAAAGGGCGTTGCCGGCGGCGGGAAGTAGTTATGGACCAGGCATGGTGCGAGCGTCTCAAGGCGATGGCCGACTGTCTTAAGGTCGACCGGATCGAGCCCCGAGCTGAGTTCGAGGTGCCGGATATCGTGCCGGAGGCAATGGAAGACGATGTCGTCCAGCGAGCGTGTCCGAAACGCACCGGTCGAGAGGTAGACTTCCTTCATGCGAGTTGCATTTGCATCATGGTGTGCCCGGTGCGCGGGCAGATGTCGAAGGCCGAGAAGCCGGCGTTGAGATAGGCCTGGAGGGCCGGCGCGTTGTCCGGATGCACCTTCAGCATCAGGGCCGCGACGTCGTTGCGCCGGCACCAGTCGATGGCCTCGGCGAGGGCGCGGCTGGCGAGTCCGTGGCCGGCGGCCTCACGGGCTATAAAGACCCCGAACGAGGGCCGGGCGAAGCCGTCGTCGAATCCTCGGAGCATAAAAAACCCGACGAGCCGGTGTTCTTGCCGGAAGCCCCAATACCGGTCGCGCCGCGCGGAGGCGAGGCGTTCGGCGAGGGCGGCCGGTGTATTTGAGGTAAAGGGGACAAAATATCTGCCATACTCCGGCCCGTCCGCAGTCAGCAGGGCGGCCAGATCAGCGGCGTCGGCCGGGCGGAGTTCAGCGAGCGTCGGCATCGTCCATGGCCACCTGGTCCTCGGAAACGGGGGCGTTTGCGGGGATATCGCACAGCGCCACGCGGCCAATGAGGCGTTCGAAGAAGACCGGCGCGAGGCCTGTCGCCGGCCGTTTGAAGGTGAGCATCTCCGGCGTAATTCGGTCGCCCTGGCGGATGTGCGTCCGCGTGTAGACGCTGCGGCGCATGCCGGGCGCATTCTTTTTTTCCACCTCCGACGGAATTTTAAGCCCGGACCCGAGCATACGCTCGGCCTCGCCGATGCGGTCTGCCAGGACCCGAAACGCCGCGGGGTCGACCGAGCTGGCGTGGTCCGGCCCGGGCATCCGGGTATCGAGCGTGAAGTGTTTTTCGATGACGCACGCGCCCAGGGCAACTGCGCCGATGCAGGCGGTGTCGGTGAGGGTATGATCCGAATAGCCGACGAGCACGTCGAACGCGTCGCGCATGGTCTGCATCGCCCGGAGGTTGGTATCCTCGATGGTCGATGGGTAGTTGGTGGTGCACTGGAGGAGGACGAGCTGGTCGTTGCCGGCGCCGCGGATCGCATCTACCGCGTTCGACACCTCGTCGAGTGTCGCCATACCGGTTGATAGCAGGATCGGCTTGCCTTTACGCGCCACGTATTTCAAGAAGTAGGGCTCGGCGACATGCAGGGACGCGAGTTTAAACGCCGGCATCCCGAGGTCGTCCAGGAAGTCCACATCCTCTACGTTGTAAGGCGTGGAGAGCAGCAGGACGCCGGTGGCTTCCGCGATCTCCATCAACTCGGCGTAGGCGTCGGACGACAGTTCGAGCCGGCGCAGCATATCTATTTGCGACTCGCCTGGATCGGTCGACCGCAGTTGATAGGCCGCTTTCGGCGCCTCCACCGACGCGACGCGTTCGGCCTTGAAGGTTTGAAATTTGACGCACCGGGCGCCGGCATCGCGCGCGGCGAAGAGCAGCTGCGCGGCGATGCGAGGGTCGCCGTTGTGGTTAACGCCGGCTTCGGCGATCACGAATACAGGATGGCCGGCTCCGAGGCGGATGCCGGCGATGTTGAGGGTTTTTTCCATGGTTCTTGTGCGTTGACCCGGGCGGTGAATCGGTTTGCGCGCGGGCGTACGGGAAGGTGCGTAATAGCCGGCGGAAGCGAGGTCGAGGCCGGCGAGGTGATCCAGGCGCCGGTTTCCCGATTGAAAATGGCGAAGGAGCCGATCCCCCATCCCGCCGGCCTTGAAATACCGCTGCCGATCCCGCTCAATGCCGGGGTCGACGCGCGCCGTATTGAGGCGCTGCTGCCGGGTGAGGTCAGCCAGGTCGTACCGCGAGGCGTCGGCCCCGATAAACGTCAGCAGGCGCGCCATTTCCCCCGTCTCAAGGTCGGATAAGCGTTCCATGACCGCGACGTGGATCCGGGCGTCGGGTAGAGCGGACGCGTAGAGGTCGTAGGTAGCGGCAAAGTCGTAAAACCAGAGGGGGATGCGCTTCACGCCAGCGGCGAGGCAGGCACAGATCCCGGCGGCATCCTGCTGGCACCGCGGGAAACTGCATTCCTGCGGCCGGGTCGAGAGGGCGTCTTCAATCGCATAGGGCGGAAAGGCCGGATTCCCCCGGTCGTGCGTGTACCGCGAAAACAGCAGCTGATCCTGCCGCCGGATGGAGAGCACGATGGCGCGGGGCAGGCCTTTTGTGAGCGCGGCGATGCGTTCGGCCGTTTGCCGCATGCGATACGGCCGCAGCAGGTTTTCGTGGGAGAGCAGGGTCGGCATCTCCGGGTGGCAGACGTCGTCGAACGCCCGCTGAAGCTTCGACAGATCCGCCACGTCGTTCATCGCCAGGTCGTTGACAAACGCGGTAGGGTCTACGCCGCCTCGGGCGGTCAGGTAGTCGGGGGCGCGTCGGCCGGCGTAGTGCACCTCGTCAATCCGTGGGAAGATGGCGTTTTGCAGCCAGGTCGTCGCCGTCTTGTGGTACCCGATATGGAGGATGACTGGAGACATGCCGCACGAAATGAAAGGACGCGCCGTGGGATGACGGCGTCGCGCCGGCGGGGAGGTCAAGGACTATGCCACCAGGACCGCCGTCGGAGAATCGGCGCCCGTTGCCGCGAGGCGGGGGCAAAGACGACGTGGTGCCATCCTTTTTTGACCGATGGCTGGAAAGAATTGCCGGGTGATTCCCGGCAATCGGCGATTTCACGCCGACGGCGCCCCGGAATAGCTTTTGCGCTCGGGCCCTGGCATAAGCACATCCACGCATCCAACACTTCGATCCAATGGCAACAATCCAGCAGAACAAGCAGGTGTGGGACGGATCCTACAACTGGCAAGAAAAGGGCAACGAATGGTCGGCCTCGTGGGGTGGCCCCGAGATGCAGTGGCAGGCCAGCCTCATGCCGCGCCTCTACCCCTTCCTTCCCGCTGCGTCCATCCTCGAGATCGCGCCGGGATATGGCCGCTGGACCCATTTTCTGAAGGACCACTGCCGGCAGCTGCAGCTTGTCGAGCTCTCCCAGGAATGCATCGACGCGTGTAAACAACGCTTCGCCGGCGAACGGCACATCGGCTACCACGTGAACGACGGGCTGTCGCTGTCGATGATCGCCGACGACAGCATCGACCTGGCGTTCAGCTTCGACTCGCTCGTGCACGCCGAGCAGGAGGTGATCACGGCCTACCTCCAGCAGCTCCGCCGCAAGCTCCGGAAGGACGGCGTGGCGTTCCTGCATCATTCGAACGTGGGCGCCTACGACAGCTACATCCAGTCGGTCAAGGGGATGTCGCCGCAGGAGTTCGAGGCGCTCGGGATCGTCCGGCCCGTCGACCACTGGCGGGCGCATAGCGTGAGCGCCACGAGTTTCGCGCAGGCGGCGCGGCAGGCCGGCCTGGCCTGCATCAACCAGGAAATGATCAACTGGCTGGATACGCCGCTGACGATCGACTGCATCTCCATCGTCACCCAACCGGGCTCGCGGTTCGCGCGGCCGAATCGCGTCTTCCGCAACCCCCAGTTCATGGATGAGGCGGCACACGCCGCACGCATCGCCCGCGCCTACGGCTACGCCGAAAGCGCTCGCCCCTCCGCCATCGAGAACCTCGCCATCTGACCCATGACCCCGGAACGCCCGAGTGAACCGCGGCTGCGGCTGCTGCACGTCCACACCTTCTACCCGGAGGCGACCGAGCAGCTCTACCGCGCGCAGCCCGCCCTGAAGGATACTTCCTTCGACACCCAGATTCAGGCCGTGCTCGACGACGGCGTGGCGGCGGCGCACATCTTCACGCCCTATCTGACGGAGCACGGCTACGATGCTCGCTTCGTCGTAGCGGACAACCCGTACGCACAAATCCAATGGCTGAATGAGCATCCCGCAGAGGCGAGGGGCATTAACCAGGCAACGTGGGTGCACGATGTGGTGCGCCGGCAGGTCGGGTTTTACCGGCCGGACATTTTTTATACCTGCAACCCCGTGCTCTTCGACACCGCCTTCATCGCCTCGCTCCCCTACCGCCCCCGGCTGGTGGCCGGCTGGCGCGCGGCGGACATCGCGGCGGGGGCGGACTGGTCGGGGTATGACCTCGTCCTTTCCGGCCTCCCTCTTTTGCTGGATGCCGTCCGCGCCATGGGGGCGCGGCACACAGCCTACTTCTACCCGGGCATGCCAGGGGGGATCGTGGAGTCCGTGGCGGACATCAAACCCGAGCTAGATGTGCTCTTCACCGGCTCGTGGACGATCCAACAACACGACACCCGTAACCGGATGCTCGAGCGCGTGGCCCGCGAAGCGGCCTCGGCGACGGC
This sequence comes from Rhodothermales bacterium, assembly GCA_034439735.1. Lineage (NCBI taxonomy): Bacteria > Pseudomonadati > Rhodothermota > Rhodothermia > Rhodothermales > Rhodothermales bacterium. The sequence goes on from JAWXAX010000167.1 coordinate 7,390, forward strand.
GCCGTTTTCGTTCGCGCTGCACACCGACCCCGGCCATCTGCCCGTGCCCGAGGCGCTGCGGCCGTTTGTGCGCCGGCCCGTGTTCGGCCAGGCCATGCACCAGACCCTTCGGCGGGCGCGCATCGTGCTGGATGCACGGGCGGATCATAAGCTGCGGAGCCCGAAGGGGGATACCGACCTTGGCGGGGGCGATACCGTCAACATGCGGCTGTTCGAAGCCACCGGCGCCGGCGCGTTTTTGCTGACCCAGCACGTGCCCGACCTGCATCGCTTCTTCGAACCCGGCCATGAGATCGAGACCTACCGGAGCGCCGACGAGCTGATCGAGAAGATCCGCTATTTCCTGGCGCATCCGGCCGAGCGCGAGGCCATCGCCCGGCGCGGCCAGGAGCGCTGCCAACGCGAGTACGACATGCGGGCGCGCGCCCGCGTGTTCGACCGACTTATGAGGATGTATCTGCCGGCCGCCAAATCGGCCCCCCGGCAAGATCAAGCGGCGGCGTCGGCTGTGCCAGCAGCCACGCCCGCCGCCGAATTCAAGGCGCCGTCGCCTTCGGAGCTCGAGGCACTGCTCCAGACGGCGATCCAGACGTTTAAAACCGGCCAGTACCAGGACGCCTTCCGGGCCGCCTCGCGCGCCAAGGCCATGCGGCTGCCGTTGCTCAATGTGGACTACCTCCGGGCAGCCTGCCTGCTGCATCTGGGCAAGCCGTTCGACGCCCGCGAGGCGCTGCGCGAAGAACTACACCACTTCCCGGACAACGAAAACGCGCGTGCCTTGCTCCAGCAGGTGCTGCAGACCGCGCCCGACACAAAAGCCATCGGCGACGCCGCGTTCCAGGAGCTGCTCGCGCTCGTCCGCCCCCACACCATGATGCCCGAGAAGCGGCTCTACAACCTGTACGCCATCGCGCGGCGGGTGTGTGAGCAGGATATTCCGGGGGATTTCGTGGAGTGTGGCGTCGCGCGCGGCGGGTCGACCGCCATGCTCGCCCTCGTCATCCAGCGCTACAGCAAACGGCAGCGGCACCACTACGCGTTCGACACGTTCAGCGGGATGCCCGAGCCGACCGTTCACGACACCCAGAACGGCATACCGGCGGACGAAACCGGCTGGGGCACGGGCACCTGCGCCGGCTCCGTCGATGGCGTCCGCGAGGTCTGCGAAACCCTCGGCGTCGCCGAGTTCGTCTCCCTCGTACCGGGCTTTTTTGAGGATACGCTGGCCGGCCAGAAAGACGGCATCGGCCCCATCGCCCTGTTGCACCTGGATGCCGACTGGTACTCGTCCACCATGACGATCCTCAACGAGTTCTACGACCAGGTCGTCCCCGGCGGCGTCATGCAATTCGACGACTACGGATGCTGGGAAGGCTGCCAGAAAGCCACCGACGAATTTCAGCAATTCCGCGGCATCTCCTTCCCCCTTGAACCCGTCCCGGGCGACAACCAGGGGATGTGGATGCTGAAGGGATAGCTTCGCGTTCCAGGTTCAATGTTCTATGTTCAAGGGCTTGAGAAACTGTTGAGATTTGCGTTTTGCATAGTGAGCAAGTCATCCCCGCGCAGGCGGGGACCCAGAAAAATGTCAGTCTGAGGGCTGGATCCCCGCCTGCGCGGGGATGACTATGCCTTGGGTTGTGGAAATCTCAACAGTTTCTGAACCCTATATAAATCCCCTTTCACCCCTTGAACATCGAACCTTAACCCTTAAACCCTCCATGCCCTCCATCCTCCATCTCATTGAAGCCATGGACGCCGGCGGGGCTACGCGGGCGGCGTTAACGACAGCACGGGCGTCCGCGCGGCTCGGGCCGTATACGCACCGGATCGCGGGGCTCGGAGGCGTGTCGGACGAGGCGCGGGCGCTGGCGCGGGAGGCCGGCGTCGAGGTGGTGGCGCTGCCGGACACGACGGCGCTGCACGCCGCCATCGAGGCGGCGGACGTTGTACAGATCGAGTGCTGGAATGCGCCGGCGGTGATGCAATTCGTCCGCTCGAACTTCCCGGCCTGCCGGCTGGCTGTGTGGCACCATGTGGCCGGTACCGCCGCGCCCCAGCTGATCTCCCCGGCCCTTGCGGCGATGGCGGACCTGACGATCGCCTGCAACCCGTTCACCTTCGAAACCAACGCGATCTTCCATACGCTGCCGGAAGAAAAGAAGGCAATGGTGCTCGCGCCGGCGGACCTCGACCGGGTGAAGGATGTCGTGCCCCGGCCACACGCCGGCTTTAATGTCGGCTACATCGGTACCGTCAGCTTCGTCAAGATGCACCCCGAATACGTCCCGATGAGTGCGTCGATCCGGATTCCGGATGTGCGCTTTGTCGTCTGCGGCAACGGGATCCAGGAGCAACTCCGCCAACAGGCGACGGCGCTGAACGCTGCGGATCGGTTTGATTTTAAGGGGTATGTGGAGGATATCGCCGGCGTGTTGGCCACGATGGACGTCTACGGCTACCCGCTTTGCCCCGAGACCTATGCCGCGGCCGAGCTTAACCTTCAGGAGGCGATGTACGCCGGCGTGCCGCCTGTCGTTTTCCCGTACGGCGGCGTCGTCCGCCTCATCGAGCATGAACAGACCGGGCTGATTGTCGATACGCCGGCCGCCTACCGCGACGCCGTCGAACACCTCTACCATCATCCCGAAGAACGCCTGCGCCTCGGCCGCAACGCCGCGGCACACGCCCGCGCCCACTTCGGCGCGGAAAACGCGGCGGTGGCGATGAATGCCTGTTATGAGCGGCTGATGGCCCAACCGCGCCGCCACCACGCCTGGTCCGGCGGCCCCTCCCCTTCGACGGCCCATACGCTGGCGGACTCGCTCGGAGACGAGGGCGCGGACCTGACGACGAGCCTCGCCGGCCGCTGGTCCGCCCAGGTGCTCGCCGCCGACCGCCGGATCGGGGCCGCGAGTTTCCTTATGTACAATAGCGGCTATTACCGCTATGCCCGGCATGCGCCGACCGATGGCCACCTCCGCCTCTGGTGCGGTCTCTACCTGGAGGCCAACGGCGCGTCGGCGCAGGCGATCGGCGAATACGCCGCCGCGTTCCAGGCCGGGCTCCAGGACATCCGCCTCCAGTGGTATTTCGCGCGGACGCTCCGCGCCATGGGCGAACACGACAAGGCGCGGCCGATTTACGAGCGCCTCCGGGCCGGCGTGCAGGGGTTCGATGCGATGACGGGTGACGATGCGTATCGGCCGAAGCCGGCCGTCGCCGGAGCCCCGCCCCGGGTGACGGCGCTGGTATCGACTTACAACGCCGAGGCGTTTATCCAGGGTTGTATGGAAAACCTCGTAGGCCAGACCCTTTTCGCAAAAGGCGGGCTCGAAATCGTCGTCGTCGACGCCGCGAGTCCCCAGAACGAACGGGCGGTTGTCGAGGCCTTCCAGCGCCGGCACGAGCGCATCCGCTACGTGCGTACGCCGGCGCGCGAGCCCCTTTACGCGAGCTGGAACCGCGGCATCGGGATGGCGGCCGGCAGCTACCTGACCAGCGCCAACACCGACGACCGCCACCGCGCGGACGCCCTGGAGGTCATGGCCGATCTCCTGGACGAAAGCCCCGACATCGCCCTGGTGTATCCGGGCCAGATCGACACCAGCGTCCCGAATGAGACGTTTGTTACCACGTCCTCGAAGAAGCGCCTCGACTGGCCGGTGTACTCCTATCGCGAACTCGAGCGTCACTGCATCATCGGCTCCCAGCCGATGTGGCGGAAGCGGCTGCATGACGATTACGGGTTGTTTCGGGAGGAGTTGATCTCGGCCGGCGACTACGAGTTCTGGCTCCGTGTCGGCAAACACGAGCCGTTTTACCGGTATCCGGGGACGCTGGGGCTGTATTATCGGAACCCCGCCGGCATCGAACACGGCGCGGCGACGGGCAAACGCGAGACGATCCGGATCTGGGAGGAATACGGGATGTTCGACCGCGGCGTGTTGACGATCCTCGATGGCCAGCTCTTCTCCCGGGCGCACATCCAGCGGTATTTCCCGGAAGGAGGATACACGCCGGCGAAGACCCTCCCCGAGTACATCACCCGGTTCCAGGAAAGCCTCTCCCGCCGCGACCTAGCGCTGGCCACACGCATCGCCGACGAGGCCGTGAACGCTTTCCCGCGCGCGCCGTATCCGTTTGTGCTCCGCGCCATTTCATCGCGGATGCAGGGCCAGTTCGGGCCGGCGATCGAGGCGCTGGAGGCCTCGTTGAAGCTGGAGGAAAGCCCCGAGGCGCTGTACGAACTCATCCAGACCTCCCTCGCCACCGAACACCACACCGAGGCCCGCCGCGCCGGCGATTACCTCAAGCAGCGCTTCCCCGATTGGGCCGCGATGGTGGAAAAAATGGCGTTGTAAAGCCGATCCACGCCCCATCACGTAGGTCGGGTTAGCGAAGCGTAACCCGGCGCTTGCTCCACGCTCCCTCGACCCCAATCGAAGCAAGGCGTAACCCGGCGTTACAAAATTCGCATTTCAATCCGCCAGACGCAGTTCAAATGGATTCGACACCCTGGATTCCAGCGGGGCCGGATAAAATTCCTCGGGTTGAGTGTACACCATCAGGCGAAGCCGAAACGTCCCTTCGATTGGGCCGACGAATTCCGGGCCGCAGTTCTGGTCCGGCAAACATGCATTGATCTCCCCCTCCAAGTCGATTGAAGCGCCAGGCATCAACTTCTTACGCGGACGATTGCACATCAATATGTGGATGGGCGAATACACCATGACCCAGGTATCGTCTTGTTTGCGCACTAACGACGTAGATGTGGTGTGACAGCCAGGCAAAAAGACGGCGTCGAAAGACGTGTTCGTAAACACCGACGGGATAGCTACATAGAGAAACCGCCGGCTATCTTCTCCGATGACGACCTCATAGCTGGCTTGCGACGTTTGAATCGCGTAGTCTTGCGCGAGAGTGACCAGCACCCAGGGAGTGGTCAGGAGCGATACGAGCAGTGAATGAGCGAGAAATCGCATAAGACTGATTTAATGTCAATCGAAAGCCCGATCGTTAGACCGTAATTCGAGTTCGAGAAAACCGGCCGCCAATACGCCATGAAGTTGCGGTGTGCCGCCGAGTGGTGTGAACACTAAAAACGCGTTGTCAGCTTAAACACACCACTCGTCGCCATCCATTTAAGCACTTCAGAAAAGGTTGAAAAAAGCTGTTTCTCCCGTCTCGTCTTCCCCAACTCGATTGGGGATCCAAGCCATTCATGCAGCATTGCATGGATCCCCGCTTTCGCGAGGACGACGAACCTGGAGAATAGCGACATTGCAAAGAGTGGAAACCCACTAAAAATCAGCATTGCGCAAATCCCAACAGTTTTTTATTCCCCCTCGACCACAAACGGCACCGAGCGCACCCAATCGCCCTCAGAACGTTTGTCCCTTGAAACCCTCAAGGCGAAACGATACACGCCGGCAGGTGCATGCGTAATCCGGATGACTTGCGAGATAGGATCCGAGAGTCATAACACACCAAATCAACCGGCGCCCCCCTTCTCACTCGGCCGGCGACAGCTGCGTGATCGGCGTTAGCGCCACCTTCCGGAACTCCACCTCCGCCCCTTCCGCCTGGAGCGCGATCTGCCCGCGGTCGACCGTGGCGTTGAAGCCGTCGTTGACCAGGTCCCCGTTCAGCCAGACCCGCAGCGTGTTGCCCACGGTCTCGATCGTCATGGCATTCCATTCGCCGACCGGTCGCTCCGAACCGTCGGTGAGGTTGAGGATACGGCGGGCTTTGCCCTCGGTGATCCCCCATTCGGCGCGTGGCCCGCGCCGGGCCTCCATGTCCGGCACTTCGATGTCCTCGACGATCACCCAGAAGTCGCCGGCGTTTTCATGCAGCATCTGGACCTCGATGGACTTCGGAAACATCGCGTACAGGGCCCGAGGTGTCGAGGCGTGGACGAGCGCGCCGCAGTTGCCGGGTTCGCCGGCGAAGCGGTATTCGATTTCGAGCCGGTAGTTCTGGTGCACGTCATCCGTGATGAGATGGCCTTCCGGCGTGCCGGCGCTGACGAGCAGGCCGTCGCGCACGAAGAACGGGTTCTCGACGGCGCTTGTGTCCATCGCCGGGATGTCGATGTGCCAACCCGTCAGGTCGCGCCCGTTGAAGAGTGCGCGCGACTCGGGAGGGGCTTCGCAGCCGGCGGCGACGAGGAGGAGTACCAGGATGCCGGCTGGTTTTAAAAGGATGTTGTGCATGGTGATGGTGACAAATGTGTGTGTGTAGAGATGCTCCACAGGAGCGTCTCTACGAAATGGGTGCGGGCCGGCAATGAGCACATAAAACCCAACGTCATCGCTTTTTCGCCGCCTTCCTTTCCAGGTTCTCGTGGAGGCGGGCGGCGGCGATGCGGGCGATGAGGTCGTACGGGATGGGTTCGCTCAAGGGCAGCTGGAGGTTGCCCTTTTCGCCGCGGTACCGGGCGATGTCCTTCTGGAGCTGCGCATCCCCTTTTACCGGAGGAAAGATGCCGATGTGTTTTTTAAACGCCGCGTAGTAGATCACCATACCATGTTGGGCGAAAGCCGGCATGCCGTAGCTGATCTTTTCGTCTGCTTCGGGAAGGGCTTTGCGCACCGTTGCCTGTAAGGTCCGCAGGATCTCCTGGATGTCGGGCGGGAAGCCGGCGATGTAGGCGTCGACGGTGGCGGGTTTGACGGGGGGTTCGTTCATAGGGATTTTGATAGATGAGCTGGTGGCCCTCAGAGCATCCATTCAAACGGGAGGAGCGCCAGCAGACGCACCTTCAGACGCCGGAATGCGGTTGTACCCGGTTCGATGGTATGGCGTTTCTTGCCCTCGGGAGTCCATTCGAGCCACTCGAGCCGGCCCTCCGGCGTGAGGTAGACCTCGTAGGCCGTGAGGGCAAACTCGGCGTCGAACACATGGCTAAGCCGGCGCGCGAGGTCAGGGCTATCCAGCAACAGCCCCATTTCCGTGTTAAACCGCGCGGACCGGGGGTCGAAGTTAAACGATCCCACGAACACATGCCGGTCGTCCAGCGCAAACGTCTTGGCGTGGAGGCTGGCGGCGGAACTGCCGCCGATGGACTCATGCGCACCGGTGGTATCGCCCCACCCGCGTTTGAGTTCAAACAATTGAACCCCGGCGCGGAGCAGCGCCTTGCGGCGTTTGGCGTAGCCGGCATGGACGGCCGTGACGTCCGTTGATTCCAGCGAGTTGGTGAGGACGCGAACCTGGACGCCACGTTCGGACAGCCTCTTCAGCGTCGCCGTTCCCGCCGCCATCGGCACGAAGTAGGCCGACACCAGATCGAGGCGACGCACCGGTGAACCGATGTGTTCGAGCAGCTGTGTCAGGAGCAGCACCTCGGGGTGCTCATCGTGTCCCAGCGTTTTGAGAGGATCGTCGTAGAGGAGGTGGGCTTCTGTCCAGATCCATGCTCGTTTGCCCTCCTCCAATTCGGTCAAGATAGGCGTCTCGTAGAGGGCTTGCATGTAACCGGTCGAATCTGGATCCATCCGATTGGCCGTAAACTGATCCAACAGCCGCTCGCCCTCGGCCGGGCCGGCCGGCGGGACAAGCCGGGAGATGGGCGCGGCCAGGGTGCTGGTCCAGTAGAGGTCGAACATCGTCCCCGCTTCTTCCACTACCGCCCCGATCGCCAGCACATCGAGGTCGGTGAACGCCATTCCATCCCCCTCGGCGTAGTATTCGTTGCCCACGTTTCGGCCGCCAGTCACTATCGCCTTTCCGTCCACCGTGAGCGACTTGTTGTGCATCCTCCGATTGGAGCGCCAGAAATCCGTCAGCGCGTTCATATAACGCAGCTTGCGCCAGCGGAGCGGATTGTAGATGCGGACCTCGATGTTCGGGTGGGTGTCTAGCCCGGCGAGGGTAGGGTCGAGTTCCTCCGTGGTGCCGTCGTCTAGCAGGAGCCGGACGCGAACACCGCGCTCGGCGGCGCGCCACAACGCCTCGAACAGAAGGAGGCCCGATTGGTCTCCACGCCAGATGTAATAGAGGGCGTCGATCGTGTCCTGCGCCGCATCCACCAGTTGGTGGAGGGCAACGAAGGCCTGACGGGGGCCCGCAAGCGGGAAGATCCCCGTCTGGCCGGCGTGTTCGGTGGTAGCCGTGGAAAACATGGGCTGCAGGGTTTAAGGTTCGGGGTTTAAGGTTCAAAGACGCTCATTCATAGAACCTTGAACTTTTTAACCTTAAACCGTTCATCCCATGTGGTAGAAGTACTCTTCCCGCACGATTTTCCCGTTTTTGACCTGGAAGAGCCCGACCTCATCCATCTGCATCCGCCGGCCCGACGGTTTGTGGGTGATGTCGTACTGGAAGCCGACGATGAACCGGTCGTCGTGCGGCCACGGGCCAGTGACCGTGGCGGAATGGACGTCGTGATTGGCCACCCACCAGGCGGATTTGGCGCGGATGGCTTCGAGGCCGCGGGCTTCCCGCTCGGATCCCGGCGGCGCGCCGGCTTCGACGCTCATGGCGTCTTCCGCGAAGAGGGTGTTAATGGCTTCGAGATTTTGACCCTGCCGGCAGAGGTCGGCCAGTTTGCGGGCAATGTCGAGGGTGGACATGGAGGCTACCTGCTATGGGTTGAACGGACCGACAAGGACGGAGCCGGCGGCGATATACGCAAGGGGGAGATGGTAACGTCATGGAAACATAGCCCGGGCTCCTGTACGATGTAACGCCGAGGGCGCTCCCTCACTCCATCTCCGGCGTCGCAGGCTTGTCGGCGAGGAGATGGTAGGTTTCGCTGGCTTTTTTGAACGTTTCGTGGTCGTCCAGTTGCCGGGCAGCGTGGGCGAGGGCGAGCCAGATGTCGGGGTCTTCCGGGAGGCGCCCGGTGGCATCCCGGAGCAGATCGAGCGCTTCGGCATGCCGGCCGGTATCCATGTAGAGCTTGCCGAGGCTGGTGAGAACCGCCGGCTCGTATGGCGCCTGGAGCCGGGCCTGTTCGAAGGCATTTAGGGCTGCTTCGCGATTTCCCGCGCGGAGGCGGATGAGGCCAAGGCGCACGAGCACCGTGAGCGGGGCGTGGGTTTCGTCGAACGAGGCAGAGAAGCGCTCGAGAAGTCGGGCGGATTCCTCCGTTCGGCCGGCCATCGTCAGGATATCGTACAACTCCCACACCGGCTGGGCGTGCCGCGGAAAGACGCGCGCCAGTTCGCGCACCAGCGCTTCCGCCTCGGCCGGCTGAGCCGTTCGCAGCCTCCGCACAGCCCGGACCCCCTCCACCAGGCGCTCCTGTTCGGCCGTCTTCATGGCCGCGCAGGCCGCGATAATGTCCGGCATAGGCTCATCCCAGGCGTGGGCGTCGAGGCTGGCGCCCTGCCGGCACAACGCCAGCACAAGCCGCGCCAGCCGCTCGGCCGCGAGGCCGTCGGCGCTGTGGTTCACATCGGCCAGATGCTGGTTCTGGCGTTGGACGACGGCGCGCGCCCTGCCGGGGTCGGCCAGTAAGGATTCAATGGCCGCGGTCAGGTCGGGCAGCCGGCGCACCACCAGCGGGCCCACCAGCCCCTCGTGCGCGAGCGCGGCTTCGGGATCCATCGTCACCGCAATCACAGGGCGACGCCGAAGCATGGACTCGACTACGGCGTGCGAGGATTCGAGGCAGACGACCATATCCGCCGCCCGCACCGCATCGCCGTTCGAGCATCGCACGAGATAGACATCCCCATAGCCTTCTTCATCCAGCCACTTCTCGTAGTGTTTGCCCAGGCCGGCCACATCGGCGCCGGCGGCCACAAGGAGAGCCTCATCCTCCGCGGCCGGCTCGACGATCAGCTGGCACCCGCCCTGCACGGCCCGGGTCGCTTGCAGAGCGGCTATGTGCAGCGCCATGGAAAAGCGGAAGCGCCGTGCAAAATCCGCCGACACGCCTTCAAACGGAGGCACCCGGAGGAGGATCACCGGGCGGTCCGGCGGCATCCCGAGCCGTAGTCGGGCCTCGTGCTTCTGCGTCCGTTGCTCATTTCCGCCCGCCCCGGGCTCCGCCTTTCCGGGCCAGCCCGTCACAAACACCTGGTCGGACGCTACGCCGGCCGCGACGAGTCGGTCGCGGTCGAGCCGGCTTCCCACCGCGGCGAAATCGGCAAACAGTGCCGGCTCCGCCACGGCCTCGAGGCCGCTGCCGTACCACCACTCGCCCAGGGCCAGCGTCGGCACCTGTGCTTCGCGGGCGAAATGGACCACCGCGCGCGAAGCGTCCGAATGGTCGTCGCCAACGACGATGAGGCGGACATCATACGCGTGCAGGACGCGTTTGAGGGTGTCGATTGCCAGCACCTGCTGCTCCAGCCGGCGGAGGAGCGAACGGAAGAACGGTTGCCCCACCTCGTGGAGCAACCCGCCGTCCGTCGAAGCGGCTCCGGGCGCCACCTCCGCGATCTTCATCAGTGTCAGGAGGGCGTTCACGCGCCGCGTGCTTTCGACGGCGGCGCGCTCGCGCAAGGGTAGCGAGGCAAAGGCGTGCCAGTCGATGCATGGGATGCCGGCCGCATGCGCCGCATGCAGCGTCGGGCGGTCGCGCAGGGCGTCCGCTTCTTTGAGGATGGGCACATAGCCGGCTTCGGAGGCCGCCCGGAGCACCGACATGTACGCGTTCGCCACGCCGCTCGTCTCGTAGAACACGACGCCTTTTTTCATCTCACGCATCCCCCTTGGCCTCTCGCCGATGCAGCGCCCACATGAAATACGGGAAGGATCCTTCCTCCAACAACTCGGCCAGCGGCACGCCTTCGTAGGTCAGTACGGCCCGGGCTTCGGGATGCGCCGCCCAGGACCGGGCTTCCTCCCGCGCCGCGGCGGCACGGGCGGCAACGACGTCACGCGGCTCCTCGGACCAGTGGCGGTCGAGCGCGGCGGCAATGTCTGCCGGCGTCACCCGCCAGCCGTTGCCGCAGGTCGCGCACGTACACGCCCCGACCGGTAGGCCGGCCACCGTCGGCAACAACGCCGCGTACACCGCCTGGCACGCCGCGCATCGCACGATGAGATAGGCGGCGTGCCGGCGGGGCTCGATGCCCAGAATCGTCGCCTCGGGTGAAAAGATCTTGGCCCTGGTCATGCGGTCAACCCGTGGTTTCCGTCGGGATGAGTTGCGCAAGCGTTTCGCGGAGGGCGCCTTTCTGGAACAGGGCCGCCTTGCGGTCGCTCCGCTTCTCCATCGGCAGGGCCGAGAGAACCTTGCGGGTCTCGGTGATCTGCTGGAAGAGCGAGTAGTGCTGCTCGATGAAATCGCGGTACGCCTTCGAACTGTAGATGTGCGACGTGACCATGCCCACGGCCTCGTCGACCGTATTAAAAAGCACCTGTTCCGGCCAGATGCCGCCCGAGAACGGGAAGTTATGGACGACCGGCTTGATGCCGCAGGCCATCGCCTCGGCGATCGAGTAGCCAAAGCTCTCGTGCATCGAGGTGGAGAGGAGGAACTGCTTGTCCGACAGCCATCCACCGATGTCCTTCTGCCAGCCGTCGAACTGGACGTTGTTCGCGAGGCCCATCTCCTTGATCATGTGGTTCCAGTAGATCTGCACCATCGGCTCCTGGAATTGGCCGGCGACATACAGCTTGTACCGAGCGTCGAAGCGGACGAGCTTGGCGAGGATTTGCAGGAGCAACGTCGGGTTTTTGCGGGAATGGATGTAGCCCACGCTGGCGAGGTTGAAGCCCGGGCTGCGCGGCGTGAACCGGTAGCGGTCGATCGCTACGCCGTTGCACACTACGGCCACCTGGACGCGGTCCTCGATCCCCGGCACGGTGCTGCGGAGGATCGTGATGAGGTGGTCGGTGACCAGCATCAGGGTGTCGATATTCTCCCACTGGACCTGCGCCGGCATCGGGGTGAAGACCTCGTAGCGATGCAGCCGGCAGACGATCGGCTTGCGGCGGGCGACTTCGAGGCGCGAGGCGTGGACCACGAGTTCGTCGCACCACTCGAACCAGCAGATATCGGCCTGCTCCATAAGCGGGGCGACCTCCTCGATCCGGGAGATGACGGCCTTCGTGACGTCGTAATGACGGTTGAGACCGCCGATGAGGTCGTCAAGGAACTGGTCGAAGCCGGCGCGGACGAACAGCGTCAGTTTCCGTTTGCCCATCGAGAGACCGGGTTCGACGCCGGGAATACGCTGTGGGACGGCGTCGATCTGGGCGAGCTGGTTGGCGTTCGCCACGAGGCGCGCTTTGCGGTACCATTCGAGCGCGTACGGGAAATCGGCCATCTGCTCGTACAGATTGCCCAGCAGGTAAAGCACTTCGAAGCGCTCCGGCGCCTGGGCGAGGGCGGCGAAAAGGCGTTCCTCGGCCTCGGGATACTGTTTCCGTTCGAGCGCGACGATCGCCCCCAGGAGGTAATAGCGCTCGTCCTGCCCGTAGGTCTTCCGCCACGTCGCCAGCAGCGCTTCCGCTTCCGAAAGCTGCCCGTTTTGAATGCAGGATTTGATGGTTTCTTTTGCGTCAAACTGTCGTTGATCCATGGCCATTGAGGGTGTTGTGAGATGAAATAGGTAGCGTTAATTCCAGCCGGCGAGCCGTTTGAACTCGGCCGGCAGGAGGATTCGGTTGGATTCGAGCACGCGGAGCACCTCCCGCGACTCGTCGTCGGACGCGACGGGCTCCCGGCCGCCGAGGAGGTGTGCGATAAACGCCGCCGCCTCGCGGCCGCGGGTGTAAGAAGCCTGAAGGACGTCGCCCCGCTTGCGGAGCAGGTCTCGGAAGAGCGGCAGGCTCAGGCGCCTCATTTCGATCAGGTAGGTGGCTCCGACGCACATCGACACGAGGTGCATGGTGATTTTATCGATCCCGTAGGTTTCGCGGGAAGACAGCGAGCCGTGCTGGACGAGCCGCATGTAGCGGCCGGCGCGCGCGATCCGCACCCGGCGCTCCGGGAAGCGGGCGCAGAGGCGGGCGAGGAAGACATAGTCTTCGCTCACCTTAAAAAACGATTCAGGCTCCGTGCCCCGCAGGTCGGCCGGCCGAAAGAGACTGCCGAGGGTCAGCACCTGCATTTCGCCGGTGGCCACGAGGTAACAGAGCAGCTCGAAGCCGGTCTTGCCGTCGAACCCGCGGCGGTCGTACTGGAGGTTCATCTGGAGGGACTCGTTGAAGGCGAAGACCGCCGGCATGGCGGTGAAGAGCGCCGGGGCGTCCATGTCCATCAGCGCCGTCGCCTCATCCAGGAACGCATCCGCCTCGTTCAGGAAGTCGTCGTCGTCGCAGAACCCCATGTAGGGCGTGTCGGCCAGGGCGATGCCCGCGCCGCGGGTGCAGGCGACGCCGCGGTTGGTGTCGTAGTGATGGATGTGGATGTCGGGCCGGCCAGCGGTCAGCAGGTCGAGGTCCGCCCTCGTCGTGGCGCTGGCGCCGTCGCAGACGATCTGGAGCGGCAGTCCATCCCACAGCCCCTCCTCCAGGTACAGGGAGAAATACCGGAGGCGGTCGAACAGCGGCATGACAAACGTCACGTCGGCGTGTCGACTGGCGCCTCGCGGCGTGGCGCGGGCTTTCTGGAGTTCGAGGATGCTGTTCATAGGAAGGGCGATACAAGACGTGTGTTGGCCCCGAGGTCAAAAACCCTGCCATCGCCCGACAGGTCGCGCGGCAGGTCGTCGGCCGCACGCCGTAACGAACACCGGGCCGTTGCCGGTGCCTCGCCGGCCGATCGTCGGGCAATTTCCGCCCCTGATTCAGGAAACTTATGCCCGCATTCCGGAGGTGATTGGACCCCTGCGCGACGCAGATCCCCCCATGCCGGCATGGCAAGTCTTTTGTACATCCCCCCTCCACGCAACTCCTACACATCGGTCACCTTCATGCTGCTCCGACTCGAAAACAGCTATCAATCCATGACGTCGCACGTCCGCCAGGTGGAGCGGATCGCGAACAACCTCGCCAACGCCAGCACGGTCGGCTTCCGGAAGGACCGCTCATTCGTCGAGGTGCTGGCCGAGGGGCTCGACAAAGAAGAGTCACCCTACAGCACGCGCCAGCTCGGGCACTGGGTGGACCAGCAGCAGGGCAGCCTCGAGCAGACCGGCGGTTCGCTGGATGTGGCCCTGAACGGCGAAGGGTTCTTCGTTCTCTCCGACCCCGATACCGGGGCCACACGCTATACCCGCGCCGGCCATTTCCTCACGGATGAGGAGGGCACACTCCGCGCGCCGAACGGCCTCGTCGTCGAGGGCCAGGCCGGCCCGATCACCATCCCCGAGGACGCGGTGACCGTCGAGATCCGCCGCAACGGCGACGTGATCGTGGACGACAGCCTGGTAGGGACCCTGCGCGTCGTCCGCTTCGACGCGCCGGAACAGCTGACCCGCATCGACGCGGCCTCGTTCCTCGCGAACGGTGTCGAACCGCAGGACATCGACGAGCCGGCCGTCATCCAGGGCCAGCTCGAAAACAGCAACGTAGACGCCGTCCGCGAGATGAGCGAACTCATCGCCTACAGCCGTCTCTTCGAAGCCCAACAAAAAACCCTGACCACCGTCGACGGCTACCTCGAACGCGCCACGCGCGAATTGAGCCGGTTCTGATTGGTTACAGGTTTACAGGTTGCAGGTTACAGGTTCTCAAACTTGCTGCCTTCAACCTGTAAACCTGCAACCTGCAAACCTGCAAACCTGCAACTTTCCAACCTGCAACCAACATGTTAAGAGCACTCTGGACCGCCGCGCTGGGCATGCAAGCCCAGCAACAGGGCGTTGACAACATCGCCAATAACCTCGCCAACGCGAACACGACGGGGTACAAACACTCCAAGATCGTATTTCAGGACCTGCTGTATCAGACGGTCCGCGCCCCGAGTGAGGGAGACTCGGGGACGACGCAGCCGGCGACGTTGCAGATGGGCCATGGCGCCACGGCTATCGCCACCGTCCGCAATTTCCAACAGGGCGGCCTGACCGAGACGCAGAATCCGCTCGATATCGCCATCAACGGCGAGGGCTTCCTCCAGGTCACCCGGCAGGACGGCACGGTGGCCTACACCCGCGACGGCACATTCACGCTGAACGCCGAGGGCACCATCGTCACCCAGAGCGGTCTCCGCCTGGAGCCCGAAATCTCGATCCCGCCAGATGCCAGCCGGGTGGATATTTCGCAGGATGGGGTGGTGATGGCCACGATCCCGGGGGATGTTACTCCCGTAGAACTCGGTCAGATCGAGCTCGCTCGTTTCAACAACGACAGCGGCTTGCTGGCCATCGGCGGCAACCTCTATGAGCAGACCAACGCCAGCGGCGAGCCCATCATCGGGACGCCTGGCCAGGAGGGTCTGGGTGGGTTGATCCAGGGCTATCTGGAGAACTCGAACGTGCAGGTGGTCCAGGAAATGGTCAACCTCATCACGGCCCAGCGCGCCTACGAATTGAACACGAAGGTGGTTACCACGGCCGACCAGATGCTGCAGCAGGCCAACCAGATTAAGCGGTAATTAAGGCAACATGAAAAAGGCAAAAGGCAAAATCGGGTTTGTACGGGGTCCGCGGTTTATGTGGAACTTCCCCCTTCGTGGGGCGCCTTTTGCCCTTTGCCTTTCTTGTTTTTCCTTTTTCCTTTCCTCTTTTGCCTTTTGCCTTCCTTCCCCGGCGCAGCCGGGCAAGGCGCGGATTCTAGCGGCGGCGCGGGCCGCGCTGGATGCCGCGTATCCCGAGCAGGCCGGCCGGCTTGACGTACGGCTGGTGCGGACAGGGGGCGAACTCCCGGACGACGGCCCGCTCCGCCTCGTGCTGCCCCCCGGCAACGCCCTCCCCCGGGGCAGGCTTCAGGCCGACCTCGAACGACAAGAGGTTGATGGCATCTGGCTGGAAAGCGGCTGGGCGCAGATCTATATCGCCCATTTTGACTCGGTCGCCACGCCGATCCGTACAGTCAACAAAGACGAAAAGATCGACTCCGGGGATGTGGCCTTTGCCTGGATTGAAACCACACGGTTTGCCGGGGAGCCGCTTACGCCGGCCCTCTTCCGCGAACTGGCGGTCGGACCGCTCTTCGCACATCGGCACCTCGGCGCGGACCGCGCCCTGCAGCGTGACGACGTGCGGCCGGCGTACGCGGCAACCACCGGAGAACCGGTGGAGATGACGTACCGGCGGGAGCGCCTGCTCCTTTCGATCAAAGGCCAGGCCCGATCGCAGGGCTTTGTCGGCGACAGCATTCGGCTGTATGCGCCGGCGACCAAAACCATGTATAAAGTCCGCCTCACCGGCCCCGGCGCCGCGGAGTGGATCGAAACCTTGAAGTAACCCATGAAAAACGCCCGACGCATCCTGATCCTTAGCGGACTCGTGACGTTGTCCTTCCTCTTCCCCTCCCTGTCCGCGGCCCAGCGCTCCATGTTCGCCGACATCAAGGCCTATCGGATCGGGGATGCGATCACGATCAACCTGGCCGAGCGGACCGCCGCCGAGCGCGAGAGCCAGTGGGAGCGCAGCAGCCGGTCCAACCTCGACAGCGGCAGCAGCCTCGACGCCGGCGCCACGCTGAACGGGCAATTCGGCGTAAACGCCTCGTTTCAGAATGACGCCGAGCGGAGAAACGGAAGCGTTCAGTCGGACCTTCTCCGGGGCACCATGACGGCGCTCATCGTCGCCGTGGATTCGCTTTCGGGCAACCTGGTCGTCCAGGGCGAACGCAGCCTCAATGTGAACGGCGAGACGCACTTGATGGAGGTGCGCGGGATGGTGCGGCCGTTCGACATCCTCGGCGACAACTCCGTCCTCTCGTACCAGCTGGCCAACGCCAACATCGTCTACAAACGCGCCGGCGGCGTCAAGCGCGCCTTCCTCGGCCCCGGCGCCATCACGGGCATCGCGACGGTGATCGCCATCGGAGCGGCCGCCTATGTCGGGATGCAACAGTAGGGACACGACACATCGTGTCCCTACCTGAAGACCGCACATTCCCTTCAGGCCTGTCATCCCCAACTCGATGGGGGGATCCATTCAAGGCGGGATGGTGCCATGGATTACATCGTAAGTCGCTTCGCTCGTTTCCCGCCTTCGCGGGAGCCTGCCCCCGGCTTTGACCGGGGGATGACGAATAGAGTGTAGTGCAATTCTCAACGGTTCCTTCGAAAAAATGCACATTCCCCTTTTATCCTCTCCGACCGTAGTGCTGGTCGTGGCGCTGCTCGCGGCGGTAGCGCCGGCGGCGCGGGCGCAGAATGCCGGCGAAGTGCGGCTCAAGGATCTGGTTTCGATCGAGTCGACCTCCCCGACCCAGTTGACGGGCTACGGCCTCGTCGTGGGCCTGGACCGCACCGGCGACCGGGCCCGCGGGGAGCGCGGCTCGCCCCACACGATCCGCAGCATCGCCAACATGTTGCAGCGGTTCGGGATCGCCGTGGACCCCGAGCAGCTCGCCTCCCGCAACGCGGCGGCCGTCATCGTCACCGCCGTGCTGGACCCCTTCAGTAGCCCCGGGAGCCTCATCGACGCCACGGTGTCCGCCATCGGGGACGCCACGAGTCTTTCGGGCGGCATCCTGATCCAGACGCCCCTCCAGAACCCGATCACCGGCGAGGTATTCGCCATGGCGCAGGGCCCGATCTCGACCGGCTCTGTGCTTGCCTCCAGCCTGGGCTCGTCGGTGAAGATCAATCATACCAACACGGGCCGCATCCCCAACGGGGCGCTCGTGTCACGGCAGGTGCCACTCAACTTCGCGAACCGGACGGATATCGGGTTGCTCATCAAGGAGCCCGACTTCACCAACGCCACACGGGTCGCCGAGGCGATCAACGGCCTTTATGCGGACGCCGCGACGGTAGAGCACGCCGGCCTCGTGCGGGTCCTGATGCCGCCCGACGTGGGCGGCGTGCCTGGTCTGATGGCCTCGCTGGAGGATTTGCGGATCAGCGTCGACGTGCCGGCGCGGCTGGTCGTCAACGAGCGGTCCGGCATCATCGTCGCCGGCGGCAACGTCCGCGTCAGCGAGGTGATGCTCACGTACGGCAGCATCGTCATCTCCACGCAGGTGGATCCCTTCGTCTCTCAACCGAACCCCCTCGCCCAGGGCCAAACCGTCCAGGGCGCCGCCGGCACGGCCAACATCGAAGAAAGTGGCACCCGCTCCGTCGTTCTCGCCCCGAACTCGGACGTCAACCAGCTCGCCGCTGCCCTCAACGAACTCGGCCTCACGGCCCGCGACGTGATCGGCATCTTCCAGGCGATTGAACGTGCCGGGGCGTTGCAAGGCGAACTGATCATCTTATGAGTCAAGGACTATTACCTATTAAAAATTGAACATTACACAGGTACACATTAAACCGCATCGCCCCATGTCCATCCAACCTCTTTCTCCCGACCCGGCGCGCGGCGCCAGCCCGGACTTGCTCGGCCGCGCTTCCAACCCCGAGGAGGCGGCGAAGGCGTTTGAGCACGTGCTCGTGCAGCAATTCGTGAAGACCCTCACGGATCCACTCTTCAAGACATCGCTCAGCGGCGACGAGGGGCCGGGTTGGATGAAGGCCTACGGCGACACCCAGCGGTCTATGCTGACCGACGTGTTGACAGGGCACCTGGTCGACGAGAAGACCTTCGGCCTGGCCGACCTCCTCCTATCGCAATGGCAACGCCAGGCCGGCGCCGAAGACCCTTCTGACATCGCCGCCTCAGACGCCGACGGCGCGGCCTCTATCAAGCCCTTAACGCCCTGATCCCATGGAACTGCCGACTCCTGCCCTCGCCACCGACACGCTCCTCGATCAATCCCGGCGCCTCGCGGGGAAGCTCGACGAGCACCGGGCCGCCTTGCGCGCCCTCGAAGCCAGCATCGAGGCCCAGATGGCCGCGATGCGGACGCGTGAATCCGCCGAGGTGCGCGAGACGACGCTGTCGGCGAACGACCGGCTGCATGCCCTGACAAGGCTGTACGAAGAGCAGGAAGCGCTGATGGCCGGCATCGCCGCGTCGCTGGGCTGGGAGGATGATCGGCCCTCGATCGTCAAGCTGGCCGCGCATCTCGAGCAGGTTCGCGGCGGCGAGGAAACCGCCCGGGCGCTGCTCGAAACCCGCACGGCCATCACCGAGCTGGCCGCGGTGACACGCGAAAAGAGCGAAGAGCTGGCCTATACGCTGCAATACGCCCTTCATCTGGGCAAAGAGCTGATCCAGGCGGTGCAAGCCGTCCATCAACCCGTCCCGATCTCCCTGTACACGCCTCGCGGTAAGACCACGATCGGCGGTAAAACGCGCCCCATCGTCAACCGAATGGGGTAAGCCGTCCGTCCGGACCGCCCTTCGCACCACGCCCAAGCAGAGCCTATCATGAGCATCAACCAGCTAATCGAGCTCACGCGGAGGTCCTTCCGCACGACCAGCGCCGTCATCAACACGATCGGCCAGAATATCGCCAACGAGAACACCGAAGGCTTCTCGCGCCGGCGTGTGACGCTCGAATCGGCGTCAAGCGCGAGCGCGGGCGTGCAGATTTACACCCCGATGGGGTCCGCGACGGGCATCGGCGTTTCGATCAACGACATCGACCGGGTGCGGGACCAGGTGCTGGCCGCGGCGACCTGGGAGGCGAACGCCGGCCTCGGAGCGTCCGATGAAGAAGCGCGCATCATGAGCGCGCTCGAGAACCTCTTCCCCATCAACAGCGACGCGTCCCTGTCGAACCTGCTCAACAACTTCTGGAACGGGTGGAGCGATGTCGCCGACACGCCGACCAACCTGTCGGCCCGCGTTTCCCTTCAGAACCGCGCCGAGAGCCTCGCGCTGGCGATGAATCGGATCTCGACCGACATCGACCGCCTCCAGGACGATAGCATCGTAGAGCTCGCTCAGACGGTTGAGGACTTCAACACCCGGCTCGACGAGCTGGCCCGGCTCAACCAGCGCATTGCGAGCGGGCGGGCGGGCAACGCGCCCGACCTGGCCGGCGAGGACCGGCGCGACCAGCTCATCAAAGAGATGTCCGAGATGGCGCCCCTGCAGGTTCGGGTGGACGACCAGCATATGTATAACGTCACGATCCAGGGCATGGTCGTGCTCCAGGGGGATACCGTCGAACACCTCGAGCTGGACACCTCCGGCGTGCTGCCGACCCTCTCGTACGAGACCACCGGGATCTCCTTTAACCCGACGCCCGGCGATGACGGCCGGCTCGGCGCCCTCATGCGCGCTCTGACCGTCGCCTACCCGGATGCGCGCCAGGAGCTGGACGATCTCGCGGCCGCGCTGGTGGACCGGATCAACACCCTTCATTCCGGGGGCTTCGGCATCAACGGGAGCACAGGCCTCAACTTCTTTGACCCGGCCGGCGTAACGGCCGGCTCGATCGCGCTTTCCGCCGACATCGACGACCCCCGCGCCATCGCCGCCTCCGATGACCCCGACCCGACTGTCCAGAGCGATAACGACGTCGCTCTGGCCATCCTGGCCGAACGGCTCGTCGATCAGGCTGGCCTCGGCAACCAGACCTTCGAAAACCATGCGGTTAACTTGACCAGCGGCATCGGCGCGCAGGTGGAGCGCGCAAACGATCAGTACGAGGGGCATCTGGCCGTCGTGAACTATCTCGGCGCACTCGAACGCGGCGTGTCCGCCGTGTCGATCAACGATGAGCTTGCCAATCTCATTCTCTATCAGCAGACCTTCGCCGCCGCCGCCCGCGTCCTGGGCACCGCGCAGACGATGATGGATACACTGCTGGCCCTGCCATGACGTATCTCCGCGGCACATTACCCTCTGCATTCTAAACCCTGAATCCCAACGCATCATGAGTATGGAATCCAGCGCCGTATCGCGCGCCATGAGCCTTTCGACGGTCGCCTTCCAGGGCAACCTGCTCAACAAGCAGCGCAACCTGGCGATCGCGCAGGAGCAGCTCACCTCGGGCCTCCGGATCAACCGCGCATCCGACGACGCCGCTGGCTACGCCCGGGCCCGGCAGTACGAGCAGTTGCAGAACCGCTACGACCAGTACGAGCGCTCGATGGGGGTGGCCCGGAGCTGGGTCGACCAAACGAGCGACAACCTGGAGGGGCTGGCCAATCTGTTCGCCGAGGCCTACGAAAGCAGTGTCCGCGCCACGAATGAGTCACTCGACGATGGAGAGCGCGACACGATCGCCTCGCTGGTGGACACCCTGATGGGAAGCACGATCGACCTACTGAACGAGCAGATCGACGACGAGTACCTCTACGCCGGCACCCGCTCCACCGTCAAGCCCTTCGCCATCGACGCGACCGATCCTACGGCCGACACGGCCGGCGTCGTGTATTACGGAAACGACCAGCCACGCCCGCGGGCGATCGGGCCGGACGTCACGATGGACGTCGCGGTGAGCGGGGACCAGGTGGTCAATGTCGATCGGGACGGCGACGGGGTCACCGACTTCACGATCACCGAGGCCCTTCAGAACCTGGCCGATGCCCTGCGCTCGAACGACACCGAGGCCATCGCCAGCAGCGTCGGCAAGATCCAGGGAGCGCTGGACCACCTGGTGGAACTGACCTCCGAGATTGGCACCCGGGGTAATAAACTGACCCTGGCCGAGGATCAGCTGCTGGACGCCGGCACGACCATCGCCCAGCACCGGTCGCGTATCGAGGACGCCGACTTCGCCGAGACGATCATCGCCCTTCAGAAGACCCAGGCCGACCTCGAGAATTCGCTCCAGATCGCCGGCCGCATCCTCAGCGTCTCGCTGCTTAATTACATTTAGCGGCTCTTCCATGATTGGTTACGCGAAAGGGTCGTGGCTCCAGGAGCTCGTCATCTTATCACATCCAGGAACCTGACACCTGTAACCCGTAACCTGTAACCCATTACTCACATGCGCTCCGCCTCCTCCCTCTCTACCGGCCCATCCTTTTTGTCGGCCTACCGGCTTCCGGTTCTGACGCTTCCCGAGACGACCCGGCTGCCGGATATCGCGCCGGACGTCCTGCCGGCGGTGATGCACAAGGACGCCGACCCTCGCAATATCTCGCTGCGGATGATTCTCGGGGACAAGCTCCCGTTGCCAGACCAGGATCAAGCCGCTATGCATGCCGCTCTCGCCGCGTCGTTCCTACAGGCTGGCGACCTGAAGAAGGCGCGCCGCCACGCCGAGCAGTCGGTTGCGTTTTACCGCAAACAGTGGGCGGGGCACCGGGTCCTGGTGGACGTACTCATGGCGCATAAGGGGTTTGTAGAAGCAGCCGCGGTGATCGCCGGCTTCAAGCCGCCCGCGAAACCGGCGGCGTGGGACCGGGCGCTGCCGCTCCGAGAGTGGAATTTATGCGCGGCGGCCTGCGCGTGGCGGCTCAAGGCGTGGGACACCGTCGCCGAACGGTTGGCCGAGGCGTTCCCGGAGGGGCTCGCATCGATGCCGGCCGCCCTCCTGGAGGACTATTTCCGGCTCACACTCTACCGCAACCAGCCCGACGAAGCCGGCCGCGTCGCCGCGACGCTCATGACCACCAACACACTCGAATTCAATGACGAATTACTCCAGACCCTGGTGCAGCAGGGGTGGACGCAGCAGGCGCTCCCCCTCTACCGCTCCGCCTTCACCAAGGACCCCCGGAACCAGTTGCTCCGCCGGCGCCTTGTGGCGCTGTGTATTCGCGAAGGCAACATCGAGGAAGCGCGCCGGCTGACGGCGCCTGGCGCCCTGGATATGAACGCCCGCGCGAGCTCCTGATTCCTTACGACTCGTTACGAAAGCCGGCGCAGCCCCCTGTGCCGGCTTTTTTGCGTTCCCCCGCGATTCTCCTCAAAACGCTCAACGCCCAAACGTGCAACGCATCAACGCCGATCCATCTACACAATCATTTTTGTAAGCATCGCCTTAAGGCAGGACAGGGCACGACGATACAATTTTCAGAATGATCTTTCACGCCAGAACCGAACCATTCACAAACCAAACAACACGACCATGGGAGCATTTGGAGATCTGTCTCGCATTAATACCAACGTCCAATCGATGGGCGCTTTGAATCAGTTGTACCGCACGAACATGAACCTCGGCATGCGGCAGTTTCGGCTGGCCAGCGGCAGCAGGATCAACCAGGCGGAGGACGATTCAGCCGGTTACTCTATCTCGCAGAAGCTGGGAGCCCGGCTTCGCGGTCAGGCTCAGGCCCTCTCGAACATCGGCGACGCCAAAAGCATGTTGACGGTGGCCGAGGGCGCTTTGAACACCATCATGGACATCCTCGCCACGATGAAAGAGAAGGTGATCCAGGGCGGCAACGACACACTGGGCAGCGAAGAACGCTCCCTCGTGAAGTCCCAGTTGAACAGCCTTTCCACGGAGATCAACTCCGTGATCAGCAGCGCGCTGTTCCTGAGCCGCGGCATCTTTTCGTCGACCGCACTTAGCTTTATGGTCGGCCCGTCCAGCAATCACCTGTTCCAGGTGGCCGTAGGCGCCATATCGGCCGGCGGACTGGGCGTAGGCTCGGCCAACCTCGCGGTGGCATCGGCCCAATCGGCGGCGGCGTCGTTGGGCGGAATTGACCGTAGCATTTCTACCATTGCGAGCATCATGGCCGGCCTGGGTAACTCCCAACTGGCGCTGAGCTATAAGCAAGATAACCTTTCCACCTCGATCATCACCAACGAGTCGGCCAAGAGTCGTATCTCCGACGCCGACTTTGCCAAGGAGCAAATGGAGATCGCCAAGCTGCAGATTCTGCAGCAGACGGGGCTCAACGCGCTGGTTAACGCCAACGTAGCGCCCCAGTCGATCCTTGCGTTACTCCAGTAGGCGGATGAAACGAGGAAGGCGGCCTTCGGGCCGCCAACCTGAAATCACCCCCGAGGACCCGTTCCCGCCGCCGATCCCTCTCTCGCAAACGGAGGCCGGCACGCGGGGACACAAGGACCCAATAACAAAGTGAGTCCGGGGCGGTGCTCGCACCACCACCCCGAACCCCACTCACTCCTAGCCAATAACCAACACAAACGGAGGAAGGAACATGGCATTCGGAGATTTAACTCGCATTAACACCAACATTCAATCGATGCAATCGCTCTTCGAGCTGCAGAAATCGAATTCCGAACTTGGAATGCGACAGCTGCGACTCGCAACGGGCACCCGCATCAACAGCGCCGAACAGGACTCGGCCGGATTCTCGATCGGCACGAAGCTCGAATCGCGTGTCCGCGGTCAGGCGCAGGCGCTGGCGAATATTGGTGATGCGAAAAGTATGTTGACAATTGCCGAAGGCAGCCTGGGCACCATTCAGGAAATCCTGATGACCATGAAGGAAAAGGTGATCCAGGGCGCCAACGACACGGTCGGTAGTTTCGAGCGAACGCTGATCAACAATCAGCTCAAGGCGCTCTCGACTGAAATCAACTCGATTATCAGTACTTCGACGTTCAACGGCGTGTCCGTATTCACCGCCGGCACCTTCTCTTTCCAGGTCGGCGCCAGCAGCTCGGATACGTTCGCTGTGACAGTTGGAGCTATTTCGGCCGGCGCGCTCGGTGTATCGTCCACCTCGTTGAACGTATCGTCCGCAGCATCCGCGACGGGATCGCTCTCCGGAATCGATAACGCCATCGATTCCATCGCCAGCACACTGGGCAGCCTGGGTGACAACCAGTTGGCGCTCTCCTTCAAGGAGGAGAACCTCAACATCAACATGATCAACCAGGAATCGGCCCGCAGCCGGATCATGGACGCCGACTTCGCCAAAGAACAGATCGAGATCGTGAAGCTGCAGATCCTGCAGCAGACCGGTATCGCCGCTGTCTCGCAGGCGAACACGGGTCCGCAGATCGTGCTGTCCCTGCTCTAGGGGTTTAAACCCAGAAACGGGACGGTTCTGGCAAGCATGCTCCCGTGGGTCGGCAGACCCACCGGTCTGCCGAGAACACCCCTCCGAGAAATCGGGGGGGTGTTCTTTATTTTCAGGGGGACGCCTCATCAAACACCCACGCTGGCCCGGGCGAAAGCCCCTTGCAGCGCCGTGATATAGGTTTGGACGACCTGAGGATCGTACGCCCCTTCCGCGCTCAGCGCCTCGAAGGCACGCGCCTGTTTTTCCAGCCCGATGCCGCGGCATGCGAGGGTCAGGTGTCGCAGCAGGATGCTCGGATTGATGACAAATCGGATGTACGCACCGGTCTGTTCGCTGATCGTGTAGGACTGAAGCAGCATGAGCATGCCGTCTTCCGTCTGCCCTGCGCGGATCAGTGCGATCCCCGTCAGATAGTACCCTACCGGCTCGCGCGGATTCAGGGCCAGCATTTCGTTGCAGTGCACGAGCGTCTCGGGGTACCGCTGGAGGCGCATCTCCGTCTGGGCGCCCAGAAGCCGTGTGTAATAGGCATTCTCGGGCGTCAATTTCGAATAGTCGATGCTGCGGAATAGCCGCGCAGCCTCTTCATTTCGCCGCATGATGTAATAGATGAGGCCGAGCTGGTAGCCGTAGTAGGCGCGGTAGATGTCCGACCGGGGATGGTCGTATTCCTGGCGGAGGAGGTCGATGCGCGTCTTGTATTTCTTGACCATCTCGGGCTCGGAGAGCGCGTAGCCGGTGTGCACGATCTCGGCGTCGAGGCGGACGATCTGCCGTCCGGTCTGCTTGGCGTGCGCGGCGATGGCCTCCATCACCTGGTTGTGGACGCTCCCCATGTACCGGATGTCCGGATGATTCCGGAGGATCCGCTCCTGCCAGAACACATCGGCCTCGACGACATTCGCCTCGCCGAGCAGGTTCTTGACCGGCAGCAGCATGGCGGCGTAGTCGAGCAGGCCGAGGCTTTCGCGGATGCGTTTCCAGGCCGCCGGCTGCTCGATGTACTCGTCCCCATCGAGGATGAGGATGAAGTCCGACGTCGCCAGGTTCAGGCTATGGTTGCGCGCGAGGGCGAACGAGCCCGGCCACACAATCTCGTCGTATACGTCGGCATAACGACGTGCGATGGCCTGCGTACCGTCGGTCGACCCGGTATCGACGATCACAATCTCGTCGATATGCGGGCGGGCGAACGCCAGACACTTTTCAAGCGTCTTCGACTCGTTCTTGACGATCATGCACAGGGACAGGCTCGGCGCGGCGCCGACAGAGCGTGGCATCGGGGTCTGTTGCGTCATCATCTATTCAGTGCTGGACGTTTCGCGTTGAACGGTTTGGCCGTTTGACTTGCTTGATCAGAGCGTTGACAAACCGGCCGGCTCGTTCGAGAACTGCATGGCCTTATGATAATACTGCTCGGCAGCGCTCTCCTTCTCGAACGTTTGGCAGGCTTCGGCGGCGTAGTAGTAGACCTGGGCCGGGTCGACCTGGAAGTGGAACGGCTCGGTCCGCTCGGCCTCGCCGTCCAGCAGCTCGGCTGCGAACACCAGCATCTCAGCGCCGCTGCGGTGATGACCTTCCGCCCACAACGCCTGGCCGGCGAGGTGGTGAATGAGGGGTTCGTTTTCGGCCAGGTCCAGCGCGGCGTCCGCGTGATACATGGCCTGTTTATACCGTTCCTGCAAGATGCAGAGTTGCAGCGCCAGGACGCGCGCCGCAAGGGCATCGTCCGGCTCCACGCGTTCGATCGCCTCGTAGTCGATCCGCTCGAACAACTCGCCGGCGCGATCGAGGTCGCCGCTCTCCAGGGCGTTTTGCGCCGCGCTGAACTGTGCAAATGCTTCTTTCGAACGATCTTCCATGGTGCTCTTTGGGCTGGTGTTATAGAGAGTACGAACCCGAGAATCGGTTGCCCGGCCGTCGAATCCTCGAGCAGCCGCCGGCGCATTCCGGGCGTTTGATGGGGCCTTGAAGCCTTAAGCGTGCCAAATTGTGATGAACCCGCCACCGAATGCCTCCTTGTCCGGGTTTTGCCATGGCCTTGAGCGCAAGAATCGTTGCGGGCTGCATTTAAGAACTTGATTTCGTATCCGATAGCTTTCTAGTGCGCCTGGCAGACCGCCGCGAACTTCGGTAGAAAACGCGTTGGCGCTGGAAATTTCTTCCCCACAATCGGACCCTCCATACGGGATTTCCAGCGCGCTATCGGCGCTGCCGGCGTGTATGCGACTCATCATCCTAACGGGTACTGAATATGTACAGTAAGCACGCATCGGCTCAGTATCAGAGGCAAGATGTGTTATCGGCCTCTCCTGCACAGCTGATCGCCAAGCTTTACGACCTCGCGGTCCTCGCGTGCCACACGGGCGACCGTATCAAGCTGCGAAAAATCCTGATCGAACTGATCTCCTCCCTCAACTTCGAGGACGGGGGCGATCTGTCCGTTCGTCTCTCCCAGATCTACGAATTCTGCATGCGCGAGAGCATCTCCGGCGACCTCAACCTGGTCCATGAGATGCTCGACGACCTGCGGACGACGTGGAAACAGGGCTTCCTGGTGAATGCGACGGTGCCTCAATCCGCCGGCTGAAACCTTCTGCCCGATTGACCTTTCCTTGACCGCTCACCACTATGCTGAACAGCTCCGCCCTTCAGGCCTTCCGCCAGTCGGATCCGTACGAGGTCCTCATCTCCAATATCATCCTGCTGGAAAGCCAGAACCGGCAAAACCTGGAAGTCGAAAAACTCGCTCGAGAAACCCAGAAAAGCGTCCTCGGCGACCTCGGCAGCCGGCTGTCCGCCCTAGACGCCATCCTCGAACGCCTGACCGACCCGATCTCACATCCCTTCGATGGCCGGTCGATCGCGCTAGACAGCACGACCGGATTTACGGCCACCACGACGGATAACGCGGCCTTCGGGTCGCATAACATACTCGTAAACCGACTGGCCTCTTCGGACACCCGGCTCTCAAGTAAACATATTGCCTCGGCTACCTCGATCGTCAACGCCCTCGGCTCGGGGAATAAGTCTTTCACGATCAGCATAGCAAACCCGACCGAGGACGACCCGGACGCCCGCGAGTCTATCGCCATCTCGGTCAACATCACCGGCAGCACGGACGAAGAAGTCCTCACTCAGATCTCAAGCGCGATCAACACGGCCATGCTCGGGGCCATCAACAGCGAGACCATCGACCGCGACAACCGGTCTTACTCCTCGGTCATCAAGGAGACCACCGGCACCGCGCGGCTCTCGTTACGAGCCGGCCAGACAGGATATGGGAACCGACTCGAGTTCGCGGCCGACCCGGACGGCCTTCTCGCCCAGCTCGGCATCAGCAACAATGCGCTGGCCGCGGGCGGCGTCGGCGGATTCGCGACCGTCGTGGGCACCAGCGAGGAGACTTCCGAGCTAAACTCCAAATTCGTGCTGGACGGGCTGACGATCTACCGGGATTCCAACCTGGTCACGGATGCCCTCGAAGGCGTTTCGTTCACGCTGCGCCAGGTCACGACCGACCCCAGCGGCTTTACGGTAGCGCCTGATTCTTCGGGGATTGAGCAAGAGGTGGCGGACTTCATCCAGAAGTATAACGATATCTTGAGCTACGTCAAGAGTAAAAGCCTGGTGGATGGCGAATCGGGGGCGAGGGGCACTTTTGCTGGCGACACGGCCTTCACTTCGCTCCGTTTCAACATGCGCGAGGACCTCGTGAGGCTGGTCCCCGGCCAGCCGCTCGGCAGCCCACGCCAGATCACCGACCTCGGCATCAAGGTCAATACGGATGGCTCACTGAAGCTCGAAGACGCCGATGCGCTCATCGCGGCCGTCGAGGAGGACCCGGATGCCGTGCGCTCCTTCTTCGCCGGCGACGACGGCGTAGGCACTCGCCTGGCCGCCCGGATGGACGAATACCTGGGATTCCGGGGCGTCATCAAGCAACGTGAACTCAGCACGGACGAACGCATCCGTTCCCTCAACCACGACATAGCGGACGAAGACGACCGCCTCGCGCGCCGCGAAGACCGCCTGCGCGCCGAGTTCGCGAGACTCCAGCAAGCGCTCACCCTCTATCAGGGCCAATCAGCCAGCCTGTCGGCCTTCGGACGTTGACATGACGTATACCCTTCACCAGATGCTGGGGCTCGGGCAGCGTATCCTCCACGCCCTGGACAACGACGAGCTCGATACCTTCTTCCTGTTGTTCGATCAGCGCGAACACCTGCTGGAGGCGCTGGCGGAGCAAGACGCGGAGGGCGCCCTCTCGACGCCGGCCTGCCGCGCCCTCCTGCGCAAACTCGAACGCCAGGAGCAAACCATCGGCGATGCGCTTGCGGCCAAGGAACAGGAAAAGGAGCGACAGATCCACGAGCTGCAGCATCAGAAAAAAGCCCGGCGCACGTACGCCTCCCCCCGTGTGCCCCCCCAATGGCTCAACCCCGGCCTGACCGGCTAACGGCCTCCCCTACCGACCGCCCGCGCTCATCGATCCACACGGCGCACCACCGCGCCGGCAAAAAGAGTGGCGTCTCGCCCTGTTTCTGGCATATCTTATGTAACTATTCCCTCAGGAACGCGCCCCATGCGGGCTTTTGCTGTACCCTGAACCGGAACAGGCGTTTTTTTGAGCCCTTGGCCAGGCATGTTTTTCATGTATGCGGCACAATTCGCCGCACGTACCGACATGCTGGCGCTTCCGGTCGACACCCGGGCCGTTATGGAACGCGATCGGGTGGGCTCGTAGTCTTAGCGACATGCCATCATGAACATCGGGAACATCAACAAAGGAGGCCTCTCCCAGTCTAATCCGCTCAATCATCGGAAGATCGAGAAGACGGACCATGAAGGGCGCCAGCCCGCCCGGCCAGGCAACGATAAGGACGAAGCCCCGCACCGCGACAGCGTAGCCATTTCCGAAGCCGGCCGCCGGGCCCTCGAGGAGGAGCAGCGCAAGATGCAGGACCTGGACATGGCACGCCGCGTCTATGACGCCGAGGGCGCGTTGTCCGACGAGCGCCGGCAGGAAATCATGGCGCGGATCCAGTCGCAGTATTACAAAAACCCGGCGGTTATCGATCAGATCGTTGCGCGCCTCGGGGATGACCTCGGCGCCCCTTCCGACGGCTCGCTGGCGTAGGGTTTCGAGTTCCGGGTTCGAGGTTACATGCCATTGAACCTCACACCCGCAACATTGTACCCTTTTACCCCATGATAAAATCCTTCGATCGAGAGCCTCCCCGGTCGTCGGGGGTGGAGCCGGCGCGATCTTTCATCGCGGTGTTCAGGATTTCCGTCAGCTCGCTCGCGCGCACCGGCTTGGCCAGGTAGTAGTCGGCGCCGGAATTACGTCCGCGCATCTCGCCCAGTCGGGAGGCGGATCCCGTCACCATCACGATCGGAATGCTGTTCAGGTCGGGGTTTTCCTTGATCGCTTCCGTCGTCGCGTAGCCGTGCATCCCTTTCATGTGCACGTCGCACAGGATAACATCCGGCAAGTTCTTGGCCGCGGCATCGTACCCCTGCGCGCCATCTTCGGCGGTGAACACTTCGTAGTTGAGCTGGCGGAGCAAGTGTCCGACGACCTCCCTGAACGTGCGATCGTCGTCGATGATCAGGACGCGTTGCCGCCTGGCGTCTTTTCCCTGGGATTGCGCTTCTTGAGCCATGGTTCGTGCGAGTTGAAGGCCTGTATGGACGGGTAGATCCGATACATGACGTATCGACCATCGGCGCACCCCTTAATCCTGACGCGCTGCCCGCCCATTCCCTCACTCGTCGTCGAGCCCCCAAAACATAACGAGGCGCCGCCAATTTCCGGCAGCGCCTCGTTTTTTATGGGTATCCCATGACGGTGTGCGATCCTCACCCCATGAACCCGCTTTCGCGGTAGCGGCGGAGCTTGTTTCGGATCGTACGCGCGCTGATCCCCAGCTTTTCGGCGGCGCGCTGCTGGTTGTTGTTGGCTTCCGCGAGCGCCTTCATGATCATGATGCGCTCCATGTCCTCGATCGTCTGCGGATTGCCCTGCGGCCCCGCCCCAGCGCTCGTTTCGTGGGGCTCGGCATCCTGGAAGAAGTCGTTGAACACATCGTCGGCATTGATCACCGTGCGTTCGGCGGACAGGATGACCCCGCGCTGGATGACGTTTTCGAGCTGGCGTACGTTACCGGGCCAGGGGAACGTCTGCAATTTGGCGGTCAGATCCTCGGCGGCCGTCTTCGCCGGCAGGTCGTACAGCTGGCAATACTTTTCGATGAAATGCTCGGTGAGCAGCGGCACATCCGAAAGGCGTTCGCGGAGAGACGGCACCGTGAGCGGGAAGACCGAGAGGCGATGGAACAGGTCCTCCCGGAAGATGCCCGTCCTGATCGCCTCGTTGAGGTTCCGGTTGCTCGTCGCGATCACGCGGACGTCCACCTTCTTCACCTCGGACGAGCCGATCTTCTGAAATTCGTTTTCCTGGAGCACGCGAAGCAGTTTGGCCTGCACGACGAGGTCGATTTCCGTGATCTCATCCAGCAACAGGGTTCCGCCGTGGGCGACTTCGAAGGCGCCGACCATGTCGTCGATGGCGCCGGTGAAGGCGCCCTTCCGGTGGCCGAAGAGGTGGCTTTCGACGAGCTCGCGGGGCAGGTTCGCGCAATTGAGCGTGACGTATGGGCCGTTCGCCCGGTCGCTCATCTGATGGAGGAGCTTCGCGAGGATCTCCTTACCGGTGCCGCTTTCGCCCTGGATGAACACCGGGGCTTTGTTCTGGCTGACGCGCGGCATCAGCTTACGAAGGTTGCGAATCGACTGGTGTTCGCCGATGTATCGCACCTGACGAACCTTGGCCCGTGCCGCGGTGCCTTTCCGGGTACGGGGCTGCGTTTCGTCTGCTTCCTCCTGGTCCTCATCGCGGGAGCGGGCCAGGCACTGCTGCACCCGCTCCACCAGCTCGGTGGTCGAGAACGGCTTGGGGATGTAGTCTATCGCCCCATTCTGCATGGTGCGGACGGCGTGTTGGACGTTGTGGTGCGCGGTGATCATGATCACCCGGGTACGGGGGTACTCCTGGCGAATGTGAGCGAGCAACTCGAGACCGTCGACATCCGGCATCATGAAGTCTGTCACGACCAAATCGTACGCCTGGCGTTTTAATTCGGCGATGGCCTGGCCGGCGTCCGAACAGCATTTGACGCGCATACCATGGCGTGAAAACAACCGCTCGAAAAGACCGTGCAAGAGTTGCTCGTCGTCAACAAATAGTATCTGTGCCTGTTGCTCCATCTAGGTACTGCCGTGGCTAAGTAAAAAGCTTCAGATGGCGGCCGCGTTCAGCTGGTGAACGGCGCACCCATCCCTATGAATTGAACTGTGGCGGGCAGCCTGGCTCCCCGCCTAGAAGACGTGCTTGGTCGGCGTGTGAACGACCGCGTTCAAATCCTGTACCGCTACCGAATACATGCGCCATCGCTAGAGGTGCGGCGGACCGGCGCAGGGCCATCTCTGGAGAGCTCCCGCACGTGTGTTCGAGCGTTACGTCAGGCTGAACCATGGGCCAGTGCCCAACCCCCGACTCCTTGCGCGATCGCTAAAATACCGTCACAACGAAATGAACAGATCACGGAATCCCGCCGAAGATGCGTCAATAGTATGACGCAGGATATGCCCCACGACGGGTCCCGGTTGTCGGGGGACTGGTAACGATCTGCCCGGCTATTGTTCCGACGCCGTTCAAAATCCACCGCCCCCTTCCCGGCGCCGGCCGGCCGAGAAGCCACCTGCAAATCGGCAACTATTTCCCCGAAGCAGGCTGTTTTCTGCCCCCATGTTTTTCCTCGCGCCGGCTTAAGCCCGCCCGGAGCCGGCCGATACTTGCCCTCTATGGATTATTCGTCCCTCCGATGCGGGCGATTGCCGACATCTCCCGTGGCCGGCCCTGGCTACCCCCGTACGTGGCACGATGGTTGAATTCCGGCACTGGACCGTCACCAATCATACACGTTACGCCCTTCCATCATGGAACCAGGAAAGATCATCGACCCCCCGCTCATGGAGACCGACCGCGTACACCTGCTGCGGAATGCCCTTCAGGCGTACAACTGGCGGCTCAAGGCGCTCTCCAGCAACATGGCCAACCTCGACACGCCGGGCTATCAACGCCTCTCGGTGGCGTTCGAGGAAAAGCTCCAGGAAGTCCGCCACGCCATTCCCGGCCTCCGCGATGTGGTGGATGTAAAGCCCCGCATGCAGGTCCACGACGATGTCCCGATCATCGAGGACGAACTGATGAACCTGGCGGACGTGCAGATGCGCGGCCAGTTCAGCACGCGGGCGCTCCACGATCACTTCGAGATGGTCCGCATCGGCATCACCGGCCGCTAACCACCCCTCCCTTCACTCTGTACGCCGCACGACCATGCTTATCAACAAACACACCTTCAGCGTCTTCCACACCGTGGCCCGTGGCCTCGAAGCGCAGCGGCTGGCCATCAGCGCCTCCACCGACAACATCGCCAACGCCACGACCACGCGGAAGGCCGACGGTACGATGTATGCCATGAAGCGCCCCGTACACGAAGTGCCCGACGACCGGTACCGCCGCTTCGACAACATGCTCAACCAGATGCAGAGCTCGATGGCGACGCCGGACGGCCAGCACTTTGATGGCACCTCCCTACGCCGCCGGCTGCACGAAGCGGAGATGGGCCCGACGACTTCCATCGAGGACGATGCGGTCTACCGCACCGAATTCGACCCCTCGCACCCCCATGCCGACGAAAACGGATATGTCCTGTATCCGGACGTCAACGTGGTGGAGGAAATGGCCCGTCTGATCTCGGCCAATCGCATCTACGACGCCAACCTCTCGGCTTTCCAGACCTCCAAGGAGGTGATCAAGCGGACGCTCGAGATCTAACGCCCCGCCGCCTCTTTTGTGAATCCGTATCGCGACCAATCCTATGAACAACGGCATCCCTCCCTTTCGACCTACCGGCCCCGATTTCGATCAACGGCCGGCGTCCCGCACGGGCGCCGACTCCGAACCTGATGCCGCTGATGTGGCCAGAGGAGCGACCTCCGCCCCCGAGCCGGCCCCACCGACCGCGCGTACACGTCCCGCCGATGCCGCGGACGCCGCCTTTGGCGCCGCGCTCGATGGCGCCCTGGACCGTGCCGCCGGCACCGACCACGCGGCGGACCTCACGCCGGACGAACAGCAGATGATCCTGCGGTACTTCCCCGAAGCGCCAGGCCTCGCCCTGCGCCTCTACGATCAGACCTCCGCCTCCCGAAAAGTCGACCCCGGCGCTATCGGCGCGCGGGTCGACCTCCGCGGCTGATTCGACGCCTCTCACCTTCCCCGTACGATAATCCCTTCTTAGACCAGGAATCGCGATGCTCGTCGCCCAACTCCAACGCCTACACGACGCCTATCTCTTCGGAACCGACGAACCCGGCGCCCTCCCCCGCATCCAGACCCCGGGGGACACCGAACCGAAACACCACTTCGCGAACGCCCTGAAATCGGCCATCGACCAGGTGGACGACGCGCACACCGCTTCAGGCCAGCAGGTCGAGGCCTTCATCGCCGGCGAACAGGAAAACCTACACGAGGTGATGATCTCGATGAACCAGGCCCGGCTCTCCTTCCAGCTCATGGTGGAAGTCCGCAACAAACTCGTGGATGCGTACCACGAGCTGTTCAGGATGCAGATCTAGTTGGTTTAAAGGGTAAGGTTCAAGGTTTAATGTGATGAAGACATGCCTTGAGCCTTGAACATTGAACATCGATGGTGAACGACAGCAGTAGATGGATACTTTCCTCAAGAACATAACGGCCTTCTTCGGCCGGCTTTCGATCGGACAACGCATCGCCATCGGAACGGTGGTGGTCGGCACGATCGCCGCCATGGTGGGGCTCACCGTCTGGTTTCAGCAGGCAAACTTCACGCTATTATTCGGCAACCTGCCCGAAACAGCCGCCAGCCAGGTCGTGGAGATCCTCCAGAACGAGGAGATCGAGTACAAGCTCAAGGACGGCGGAACGGCGATCTTCGTCCCAAACGAACTGGTGTACGACCTCCGCCTCCGATTCGCCCGCGAGGGCATCATCTCGGACGGCGTGACGGGGTATGAGATCTTCGATCAGACCACGCTCGGGATGACCGACTTCATGCAGAAGCTCAACCTCCGGCGCGCGCTGGAAGGCGAGCTCTCCCGCACGATTTCCAGCATCGACCAGGTCGAGGCGGCGCGCGTCCATCTCGTGATCCCGGAACGGTCCCCTTTTCGTGAATCGCAAAACAACGCCACGTCCTCCGTCGTCCTGGAGCTGAAGCCGGGCGCGCGGCTTTCCGAGGCGAACATCCAGGGCATCACCGCACTCGTCGCCGGCGCGGTCGAGGGGTTGGAGGCGTCGGACGTGAACATTATCGATACCGCCGGCAAGATGCTCTCGAACCCGGACGGCGACGATGGCGATACCCGGCTCACGTCCACCCAGATGCGGCTGCAGCAGGAAAAGGAGCAGCATCTGGCCGCCAAGGCGCAGTCCCTGTTGGACGAGATGCTCGGCGCCGGCAATGGCATCATCCGCTTGAACCTGGAGCTCGACTTCTCCCGGTCGGTCACCGAGAATAACCAGATCGACCCCGAGAGCCAGACCGTCATCGCCGAAGAGCGTCTCGAGGAGGAGGGGGATGCGGACAATGCCAGCTCATCGGTCAAGAATTACGAGGTGAGCCGGACGGTGCAGACGATCGAGAAGTCGGTGGGCGACATCGCCTACCTGTCCGTCTCGGTCATCCTCAACTACCAGAAAGTCCCCCCGCCGGCGGATCCGCCTGAAGCGCTCCCCACGTATGAGCCCCACAGCGACGCCCAGATCGGGCAGATCGAGTCGCTGATCAAGGAGTCGGTGGGCTGGCGTGGCGACCGCGGCGATGGCTTCGCGATCAGCCAGCTCCGCTTCGACACCACGATGGACGACCAGCTGGCGCAGCAATTACTCGAGGAGAAAAAGCGCGAGCAGATCGAGATGTATGTCCGGTACGGCCTCATGGTGCTGGCGCTCGGCATCGCGTTCTGGCTGATCCGGACGGCGACGCAGAAGGCAAAGGAGGTCGCCGGCCTCCAAGCCGCCGGCCCACAGGGTCAGCTGCTTAGCCAATCGAACGCCATCGGCCCGGATGGCAAGCCGCAGTTGACGTCGGGTACCGGAGCGCAGCGCACTCGAACGGGCGCCAATGGCGAGCAGGAAGACCTCATCCTCATCGACGATGTCTACACCAGCACCTTGTCCCCCGAAGCCAAGGCGCGCCTCAAAGCCAAACACAAGATGTTGGCCGACATGATCGAGTCGATCAAGGCCAATCCCGAAGAAGCCGCGAACCTGCTACGCAACTGGTTGGTGGCCGATAAGATGAAGGAGAACAACAAAGTGTCCGCTACCTAACGGACGACGATCACGCCAGAACCGGCCCCCGGGGCCGGCCGAGCAACGCCTCCAGCGAATAGGACATGGCAACAGCTACAGCGACACCACCCAAAAAAGAAGCGGCAAAACCCCAGCCTCAAGCGCCTGCCGCGGCCGCCGCAGGCGAAGAAAACAAGCTGACGCCCGCGGAGGTCACGGAAATCGTCAAGCGGCTCTCCGGCGCGCAAAAAGCCGCCGTCCTCCTGGTGGCGATCGGCACGGAGGCCGCCAGCGCCGTCATCAAACACCTCAACGACGACGAAGTGGAGCGCATCTCCGTGGAAATCGCTCGGATGCGCAACACGGCCAGCGAGGTCGTGGAGGGGGTGCTGCTCGAATTCAGGGACCTGGGCTGGGCGCAGGAGTTCATCGCGCAGGGCGGCGTCACGTTCGCCCGCGACGCCCTGGCCGCGGCCCTCGGAACGCGCCGCGCCGAGGAGATCATGATGCGCGTCGAGGCGGCGATGGAGGTCTCGGCCTTCCACCTCCTCCAGACGGTCGAAACCAGCCAGTTGACCAGCTTCCTGCAGAACGAACATCCGCAGACGGCCGCCCTGATCCTCGCCCATCTCAACCCGCGTAAATCGGCCGAGATCATCTCGAACTTCGAGGCGGAGGTCCAGAATGAAATCATCTTCCGGCTCGCGACAATGGGGAAGACCTCGCCGGCCCTGCTCAGCGACGTCGAGGAAGTCATACGCCAGCAGATCGGATCACTCTTCGGCACCGAGTTGAGCGCCGCCGGCGGCATCGAGGCCGTAGCCCAGATCCTCAACAACACCAGCCGGGCCGCCGAGAAAAACATCCTCGAGGGCCTGACGGAGCGCGACAACGACCTCGCGATGTCGATCAAGGCGCTCATGTTTGTCTTTGACGATCTGGTGAACATCTCGGACCGCGACCTCCAACGTATCCTCGTCGAGGTCGAACAGCGCGACCTGGCCCTCAGCCTCAAAGGCGCCTCGGAAAACCTCAAGGCCAAGATGCTCGGCAATATCAGCCAGCGCGCCGCCGACGGCATCCGCGAAGAGCTCGAGCTCATGGGGCCCGTCCGCGTCAGCGATGTAGAAGAATCCCAGCGCCGCATCATCGAAGTCGCCCAGCAACTCGAAGAACAGGAAGAGATCAGCCTCTCGCGTGGCGGTCAGACGGAAGTACTGCTCTAACAGGGGGCTTCAAGGTCAACATTTTATACATTAGACCTTGACCCCAGAACCTTAAACCCCAATGGTATCCCCGATCATCAAGAAGGACCGTGTAGACGCGCGGAGCATGCCTTTTGAAGACATGCCGGAGCGGTCCAGCGTGATCCTGCGGGGCGCACGCGTCATGGAATCCCCGGGGGTGCGGGAATTTAACCTGGACCGGAGGATCATCCGCGGCGAGGAGGCGCGATTCGACGCCCTGCCCATGACGTATATCGAGATTTCGCAGGACAAAGGCCACGGCGAGCATCGGCCGCCGGCGGAAGTGGTGCTCAGCACCGAAGAACAGCTGGCGCTACAGGAGGCGGGCTGGGAAAAAAGGCTGAAGATAGAAGTCGAGGCGGCGCGCGACGCGGGGTATGAAGCTGGCCGGCGCGAAACGACGGAGCGGCTGGAGACCGCCTTCACCGCCAGTCGCCAGGCCCTGCTCGACGACACCTCGCGCATCCAGCGGCTCTGGGGGGATCTCGTCGAAAAAAGCGAGCCCATCCTCCTGGAGATGACGCTCGATCTGCTGGAGGCCATCCTGCACCAGCCGCTCCCCGAACCGGTCGTGGGCATCGTCGAAAATGCGTTGTTAACCACCCTCGAGGTGTTCTCGCGCGATATACCGATCCGGCTCTCTCTCAACTCGATCGACTACCTGCGGCTGCAGGAGAGCGGGTTGGTAATGCATGTCGGCAACCTCTTTCCAAAGCTTGTGTGGGATCCCCAGCCCGACCATCGCGAGGGCGATTGGATCGCCCATTCGCCTGAGATGATGATTCGCAGCATCGTATCGGAAGCCATACAGCATCTGAAGGATCGCTTCGGGCTCCTCGAACCCCACAGCCGCACGGCGCGAGCCTCCGCGCAGGCGACGGGCGACCCTGCCGGCGACCCGGACGCCGCACCCCTCTCCGATCTTCCCTGACGCTCCATGTCCTTCCTTTCCCATTGCCAGGCGCGCCTCCGCCAGATGCGGCCGGCGATCCAGACATACGGGCGCGTGCAGTCCGTGATAGGCCTCCTCATCGAAGCCAGCTCCGTCCAGGCCGCCGTCGGCGAGGTCTGTTACATCTACGAAAGCGATCATCCACGGAGCCGGCGCATCAAGGCCGAGGTCGTGGGCGTCCGCGGCGAAACCAGCATCCTGATGCCGCTCGAGGTGACGATCGGGCTTCGTGCCGGCTGCCTCGTCCAACGCTCGGCCATTCCACTGACGATCCAGGTTGGTGAAGCCCTGCTAGGGCGTGTGATCGATGCCAACGGGCACCCGATCGACAACAAAGGCCCCCTCCTCCTCGACGACGCACAGCAGGTCCACCGCGAACCGCCCTCCCCCATGGAGCGTCGGATGATCGACACCGCGCTGCCGACCGGCGTACGCGCCATCGACGCCATGCTGACGCTCGGGCGCGGCCAGCGAATCGGCATCTTCTCAGGATCCGGCGTCGGCAAGAGTACACTGTTGGGGATGATCGCGCGTAATGCCCGGGCCGACGTCAACGTGATCGGGCTGATCGGGGAACGCGGCCGCGAGGTGCAGGAATTCATCGTCGACAACCTCGGTGAAGAAGGCCTGGCGCGATCCGTCGTCGTCGCCGTCACGGGGGACCAGGCCGCCATGCACCGCGTCAAGGGCGCCAGTGTGACGCTGGCCATCGCGGAGTTTTTCCGAGACCTGGGCAAGGACGTGTTGCTCATGATGGACTCCGTCACGCGTGTCGCGATGGCGCAACGGGAGATCGGCCTCGCTGTCGGCGAGCCGCCGACGACGCGCGGCTACACGCCCAGCGTATTTGCCATGCTCCCCCGGCTCCTCGAGCGCGCGGGCCCCGGTACCCGCGGCACCATAACGGGCATCTTTACGGTGCTGGTGGATAGCGACGACATGAACGACCCGATCAGCGACGCCGTCCGCGGCATCCTGGATGGCCACATCGTGCTCAGCCGGCGCATCGCCGAATCCGGCCACTACCCGGCCATCGATGTGCTCCAGAGCGTGAGCCGGCTCATGCCGCGAGTGACGGCCCGTGAAGATCAGGCGGTAGCCACGCGCGCGCGCCAGCTGCTCGCCGCGTACCAGTCAATCGAAGACCTGCTGCGTATCGGCGCCTACGAAAAAGGCTCCGACCCGACGACGGACCGCGCCATCGCCGCCCACGGCCCACTCAAGCGCTTCCTGCAACAAAGTATGCACGAAGCCGCCTCCACCCGCCCGATCGAAGCCCTGCGGCAGGCCCTCCAGGAAGGCGCAAACGGGTGATACCAGTGAGGCCACGAGATTTCATGTCCCTACTCTGCGCTTCGCCTGTAGCGTCAATTTTTCCTGCCCCCTCGCCAATCACGATTCGCATTACTCGCTAATCAATTGGCCGGCCATTTGCACAAATCATTATTAACCGGCAGGACGCCGCTTTCCAGGCGTTTCGGTCCTTATGTACGGAAAGAAATTTCGCTTCTCCCTGTCGAGTGTGCTGCGTGTGCGGTCACATGAAACGGACCAGGCCCAAAAGGCCCTCGCGGCGGCGCTGAAAAAGCGGATGGCGCAAGAAAAAAAGGTAGCGGAAGCCGCAAGCGATATCGACCGCCTCCAACAGGGGTCTGTCTCACTCCAAACGGCCGTGACGGCGGCCTGGTTGAGGCAGGCGGACGGTCTGCGACTCGATGCGCAGCGGCGCCTCGGCCTCGAGGAGAAGCGCCTCAAACATTGCCTTCGCGAAGAACAACAGGCGCGTCGCGACCTCGTAACGCGCCGCAGCGCGGAACAGGCGCTCGAAACCCTGCGAGACATCGAAAAACAACGGTTTCAACAAGCCGAGCAGTACGCCGACAACAAACGCCTGGAAGAGCAGGCCCTTGATGTATTTCGGCGAAAAAACGTAGCTGATAAGTCATGAAGATTTTAATTGCAGTCGTAGCAAGCCTCGCCTTTTTTGCGCTCGGGCTCATTGGTACCTACATGGCCATGCCGGCC
Source organism: Rhodothermales bacterium (assembly GCA_034439735.1). Classification (NCBI taxonomy): domain Bacteria; kingdom Pseudomonadati; phylum Rhodothermota; class Rhodothermia; order Rhodothermales; species Rhodothermales bacterium. Next base: position 47,775 of record JAWXAX010000167.1, read on the forward strand.
CTGGCGCCCAAGATCGTCGAGGAAAGCACGGCGCGTCTCGACAGCCTGGACCGCATCGATCGCCACGAAAGCCTCGACCTGGTCCATAATCCTCCCGATCCGATGCCCATGCCTGTCGCCCTGAGGGACTCGCTCGGCAACGTCCTTGTGGACTCACTCGGCAATTTACTGCTGGACTCAACGGCCTTCGCGTTTCCAGCGTCTATGGATCCATCGCTCGACACAGTGATCGCTGCACTGCGCGATTCTCTTCAGGATATCCATTTCCGACTGTCCATCGAGCAGGAGACCCAGAAGCTGCTCCAACAGCGGATCGGCGAGATGGAAGCCCGGTGGGAAGTGCTACAACAGCGATTTGATGAGGCGCGGCAGATGAGCGGTACCCTGGTGAAGCTGGAGGATGGCGAACTCGGCGCCCTGCTCGGCAAACTGGACATGGGCGTCATCGAAGCCATATACCTGGAGGCGTCAGCCCGAAATCGAACGCGCCTCCTCCAGATGTTGCCGGCCGAGAAAGCCTCGATCCTCGTCAACAAACTGGCCTCTCCCCAGCCGACTCTTGCAGAGCAAACCTCTCAGGCGACGACGCCGGTCAATTAGCCGACCTCCCCTTCCCGTCCCTTATACGCCATGGATTCCTTATTACCCCTCCAGCCCTTCGACGAGGCGCACGCTTCCAGCCAGGCGGAGCCCCAAAAAGAGGCCCCGGCTGGTGGCTTCGATGCCCTGTTCGGCCAGGCGGTCCAGGCCTTGCCTCCGATCCCGGCCGATACGAGTTCGAAACGAGCGGCCGAAGTCGCCGCTCGGGAATCCGTCATGCCCTCCTCAAAACAGGCGACACCCGAGACGAAACGTTCGAGCGGCCAGAATCCTGAAAGCCTCCTCGAGGCGCTTCGCACGACGCGCGAGCCGGCGGGTCCGTCACCCGACAAAACTGCCGCGCGCGCCGGGGCGCCTTTGACTCCAACGGAGAGCACGTTGAGGGAGGCTCGCGCCGTGTTGCGTGAAGCTGCCGGATGGCGTGAAACCAGAGGGTTACGCGAAGGCGATCGCATCATCCCGGGCATCACGATTCGAGTGGCCCATGAACAAGCTGCTACGGCCCCCTCAACAGGCGATGTGGCCACTCCGAACGATAACGCGATGCTCAGGCAGCTAGCAGCGCTGCGGACTACGATGCCCATGGCGCAGGCACTCTCGCGCATGACCGAGGCCATGGTCCACGGCCCGGTCCACCCCGATGCAACAACGACTGCCGACGGAACGACCAAACGCGTTCCCGACGGTCAATCCGAGAAAAGGGCGCTGGCACGTGGCCGGCCCGAGACGCAGGCTCTGCGGCCACAATCCGGGATGGATAAAGCGCCCGCGCCCCTGGTGACGGACCCTTCCGTATCTGTTAAGCCCCGGGTCTCGCGCGTGGAAGACGACCGGCGCGCGCCGTACGTCGAACACGCCCAGCCGCCGGTGCCGCACACCGCGCCGAAGGAAACGCCAGCGGACGCGTCCAGGGCAACGATGGCTGCCGAACGCCCGGATGCGCGGGGCGAAAAACAAGCTGAGCGACCGGCGGGATCCACGCTGTCCTCTTCACGCGGCAGCGACTTGCAGGCCCCTATGGGCACTGAAAAAGCGGCTCGCTCGGGTGGCGCCAGGGCCACGCAAGTGCCCGAGTGGGTGCAGGCATTGCTGGACCGCACGCCAGAGCCCGCGGCAGCCGGCGGCTGGAAAACCCTCGAAATGCAACTCGATCAGGGCGACGGCACCGTCACCATCAACGTGTTGCGCAACCCGGAGAAAGTCGTCGTCAGCGTCGAGTTTTCGGACCCGGCGATGCGGGCCCAGAGTGAAGCACAGACGGCCCAGATCGTCGATGCGCTCCAGATGCACTATCAAGCCGATGTAGATTTTTCGTTCACCCAGTCGGGTAGCGGATCGGTCTTCGATCAGACGCCGGCGCGAGCGCGGGCCGGGCGACACGACAGCGAGCGCGGCGCGACAGCCGGCCCCGAGGCGAAAACACCCGAACCGGCCAGGGCCGGCATCGACGGCCAGTACGTGTGGGTAGGCTGACGACTTTTCATCACAGACACATCATCCCCATGTTAATCCCAGAATTGAGTAACTCGCTCGATCCGCGGTCGGCCGCTTCGCCGGTCAGCAACGACACGCTGGACCGGGACGACTTCCTGTTGCTCCTTGTGACCCAGCTAAGCAACCAGGACCCGCTGAACCCGATGGACGGGCAACAGTTCGCGGCCCAGCTGGCGCAGTTCTCCTCGCTCGAACAGCTGATCAACATCAACGACGGCATGGCGACTAACGCCCAGCTGAACGGGTTGCTGGCCCAGAGCATCAACTCGGGTGTCGCCGCCGGCCTGATCGGCAAGGAGGTCGAAGCCGTCGGCGATACCTTCACCTTCAACGGAGAGGAGAGCCAGACGATGCACTACGAGTTGGAACATGCGGCGGCGGCCGTTTCAATCGATGTGTTCGACGAAGCGGGCCGGAAGGTGCGGACGATCGACGCCGGCCCTCAAGGCAAGGGCGAACGTAGCGGCGCCTGGGACGGCAAGGACGAGGCCGGCGAGACGGTGCCCGCCGGGAAATACACGTTCAAAGTCAACGCCACCGATAGTACTGGCGCCAGCATTACGGCCACACAGCTCATGCGCGGCACCGTGGACCGCGTCAGCTTCAGCCAGGGCGGCATTCTGCTCTGGATCGGCGACGAGTCCATCGTGATGGGCAACGTACGATCCGTGATCGGCTGACGGCAATAATACGTTTAAGGTTTAAGGTTTAAGGTTTAAGGTTTAAACGTATAACACCAACTCACACGTTGCACGTTTCACTTTTCACTTTGCCTTTTGCCTTTTCCCTTTTGCACTTCTTCTAACTCGCACCTCACCCATTAAAACACCATACACATGATACGTTCATTAACCAGCGGAGTCTCCGGACTTGTGAATCACCAGACACGCATGGATGTCGTTGGTAACAACATTGCGAACGTCAACACCATTGCGTTCAAGCGGAGCCGCACCGCATTTAATGAGATGCTTGCCCAAGAGGTATCCAGCAATTCGTTTAACGCCTCGTACGTCGGGCTCGGAATAGGACTCAACGCGATTGACGTGAGCTGGACTCAGGGCGCACTCGAGACGACGAACAATCCGACCGATCTCGCTATCAGCGGCGACGGCTTCTTTATCGTCCGCGACGGGCCGCGCGAGCTGCTGACGCGTTCCGGCAACTTCACCTTTAACCGCGCCGGCGAACTGATCACCCCCAGCGGCCTCAAAGTACAGGGCTTCGCGATCGACAAGACCACCGGCCTCCCCGACATGACCCAGTTGAGCGACGTCTCCATCGACCTGGCGGCCGGATCGCCGCCGCGCTTCACATCCGAGGTGTCCGTCGCCGGCAACCTGGACGCCGCGATGTCCGACAACGGTGGCGTCGCCCCGGAAACGTACGAAATGTCTACCATCGTCTTCGACGAGCAGGGCAACAAGTACCCGATGGTCTTCTCCTTCGAGAAGATAAGCGCGGACGGCGCGGACCCCGACCAGTTCCAGGTCACCGTCACCGGCGACCCAGCGGCGGCGCCGTTTGGCGGTGCATCGACCGTTTTCACGGTCGAGTTCGGCACAGACGGCCTGCTCCAATCGGTTGATGGCGTCGCCACGACCGACCCGGCCTTCGCCCTCCCGACGATTGGCTGGGACCCAGCCTTTGTAAACATCACAGGCGCGGACGCGATCGAGATCGACCTCTCGGGCATAACTCATTTCCGTGAGACCAGTTCGGTGGTCGTGACCGATCAGAACGGCACGTCCTCCGGCAAGTTGGTGGGCTTCGGGTTCAACCTCGATGGTATACTCGAGCTCAACTTCGACAATGGCCATCAGGTGGAGGTGTTCCAGCTTGCGATGGGCAACGCCAACAACATCAGGGGCCTCGAGACCCTGGGCAATAACCTGTATAGCGCCACCGAGAACTCCGGCATTATCAAACGCGGCCGTGCCGGCGTCGAAATGAGCGCGGACATTGTGTCCGGGGCGCTTGAGATGAGCAACGTGGACCTCACGAACGAATTCGCCGAGATGATCAAAACGCAGCGCGGCTTCCAGGCGGCGGCGCGTGTGATCCGGACGGCGGACGAACTGCTGACGGAAATCGTGAACTTGAAGCGGTAGACCGGGCGTTCGCGCCAGGCCGGCCCCGCATCTCCAGGGATGCGGGGCTTTTTTTATGGCCGGCGGAATCTCATCTGACGCATTAAGCGGTCCACGACCCCCGACGATACCCCCGGTTATCATGCCCCCGACCCCCGGACAACCGGACGACGCCTACCAGGTACTCCTATGAGCCCGCATCCCGACGACCATTCCAACCTCCTTCAGATCGTCAGCTTCGTCATCGGAGAAGAAGAGTTTGGCGTAGATATCCTCAACGTACAGGAGATCATCCGCCCTGTCGAGATCACGCGGGTGCCCAATACGGCCGACTTCGTCGTCGGGGTGATCAACCTCCGGGGCAAGATCGTCCCCGTCGTCGACCTGCGAAAACGGTTCGGGATGCCGCGGCGCGAACGCGACAAGAATACCCGCATCGTCGTCATCGAAATCCAGGACCAGGTGGTCGGCTTCATGATCGACATGGTCCGACAAGTCATCCGCCTGGACCGTGGCACCATCGAGCCGCCCCCCGAACTCGCCACGGGCAAAGGCGCCCAGTACATCCGCGGCGTGGCGCGCCTGGACGATCGTCTCCTCACCCTTATCGACCTCGAAGTACTGCTGCGCGACGACACGCAGGCCGTGCTAGATTCCGTCCCGCAACGCGCCGCCGCCTGAGATTCCTCATGTCTACACTCGACCACTTGGCCCTCACGCTGACCGACGAGTTGTTTGAGCAATTCCGGCAATTGATCTACTCGAAGACGGGGATCTATTTTCAGGACAACAAACGCTACCTGCTCGAAACACGCCTCGGCAAGCGCCTGCTCGAACTCGGTTATCCGGATTTCAAGACCTATTTCGATCTCTTGAGCCGGCGCAACAACCCGCAAGAAATCCCGACGTGCGTGAACATCCTCACGATCAACGAGACGTTTTTCTTCCGTGCCATCCGCCAGTTCGAGATCCTCGAAACGGAGATCCTCCCCAAAATCGTCGCCTCGCGGCTCAAGCAAACCAAAAATGTGGTGCGCCTCTGGAGCGCAGCCTGTTCGAGCGGAGAGGAGGCCTACACGCTGGCCATGATTCTCAACGAGCGCTTCAAGACGCGTTTCCCACAGGTGCGTTTCGACATCGTCGGCACGGACATCAACACGGAGGTGCTGGCCCGCGCCGAAGAAGGAGTGTACAGCGCGTATGCCATCCGAAACGTCCCGCCGGCGTATCTGGCCAACTATTTCAAGAAGGAAAACGACCTGTACCACCTCTCGCCGGAGATCAAAAAGATGGTGCGTTTTCGCCGGCTGAACCTGTTCGACCGGGCCGAGATGCTCGGCATGTCCGGCATCGATATCGCCTTCTGCGCCAACGTGCTCATCTACTTCGACCGCCAGTCCAAAAGCCAGGCCGTCACCTCCATATATAACAGCATAAACCCGGAAGGGTGCTTCTTCCTCGGCTACTCGGAAAATCTGTACGGGATCGAGCATGGCTTCGTCCCGCTCCGCATGGACGGCATCATGATTTACCGACGGGAACGCTGACGCGCCGGCCGGCGCGGCGGCGCCAGAATTGTCCCCGAAACAAGTTATTCCAACCCGCCAGCGTCCGATACCCGTCCTATGGAAGACCGTCTGCGTCGAAACACGGCAGCGTCCACCCGTGATCGCCTGAGATCCATCACGAATTGCCTGAACCCCTGTTAATGGAGACAGTTATGAAGTTTCTAGTCGTAGACGATTCGCCCACGATGCGCCGAATTGTGTGCAATGCCTTGATGGAAATCGGATACACCGACCTCACCGAGGCGGAAGATGGCCAGAAGGCGATGGATAAATTGACCTCCGAAGAGGTCGACTTCGTGATCACAGACTGGAATATGCCGGTCATGAACGGCCTGGAGCTGACAAGGAGCATCCGCAAACACGAGACATTGGGCAATCTCCCGATCCTCATGGTGACAACGCGCGGCTTGAAAGAGGATGTCCTCTCCGCCATGCAGGCCAAAGTGAACAACTACGTCATCAAGCCTTTCACGCCCGACATTCTGCGGGACAAGATCGACATGATTCTTAAAATCGGTTCGTGAGATGGCAATGAATAACGCGACAGACATACAGCGGACCCTCGACCGGCTCGACGAGCTGCGATCGATCTTTGTCCTGGGCCAGCGTGCCGTCCCTTTCATCGAAGAGGTAGTGCTCCTGATCAAGGACATGTCCCCCCTTCTGGAGAACATCAACGGCTCACTACAGGATAGCGCCAGCAAACTTCCCAGCGCGTCTTCTCAGCTCGAAAGCGTCTCGCAGGCTACCGAGATGGCCACCACGGAGATCCTCAACCTGGTCGACCTTGCGCTGATGAAGTGCAACGAACTGGGCAAACGGATAGAAGCGACCGGCGCCCACGTGGCCCATGTGCGCGGCGAGAACCTCTCGTTCAAAAAGGTGCTGGAGGATACGCTCGGCCTGGCATGGCCGGCGGTTGCCGCGGCCTACGAATCCCACGCCGGAGTCCAGGAATCCTCGCTGCGCGCGATGGAAAAAAGCCTTGGCACCCAGCAAGAAGCCGTCAATGTACTCAAGGAAGGCATGACGCAAATCATGATGTCGCTCCAGGTGCAGGACATCACGTCCCAGCAGATCGCATCGGTGAACCACCTGATCCACACCACGCGGGAGCGGCTCAACAAGCTCACGGAGAACCTCGGTGCACGGTCGGTCGACGAGTATGACGATGTCAACCTCCGGCTCCAGAGCGGCGCCACGTTCGATTCCAACGCCCGCTACGACCTCCCCGGGCTGCGCGAGGTCACCGAACCGGAGCTAGCCGAATTCGACTCAGCCGGCGACTTCGCCACGATGGGCGATATCGACGCGCTCTTCGCCAACCAGTAATCGGCCTTCCGCTGTGCGCACGCCGACGAGATTCCGATGGCTGAGAAACACCCGAAGACCGACGTAACCCCATCGATCGAAGATCGGTTTGCGGACGAAGCGCTCACGACAATCGAGCACGCGCGCGACGTCCTCATCCGACTCGCGGAGGGGGTAGAAACCGCCGGCGCTTTCGGCGATGTCGCCCGGGCGATCTTCTCGCTGAACGGAGCCGCCGAACTGTTCGACCTCGAGCAGATCAAAACGCTCACCCGCAGCTTCTGCAACGCCGCCACGGCCCTGCGCGATGCCGGAGCCGGCCTCGATGAGGCCGAAGCTCGTACACTCCTGACAGCCCTCGACGCCCTTGCCGAACTGATCGAGCACATGCGCACCGGGAACGAAGAGCCGGTGTTTATCACCTCGCTCGTCGCCGACCTGGATGCCCTGCCAACCCGCAGCGCTCCTCAGGCGCCCGCGCCGGACGCGACGCTGGCGAAAGCGGCCGAGCCGGCGGTAGATCCCGACCAAGAAGACGCGCCCGAGCTCGAGAACGTACTTGTCGACGGCACGCACCCGATCCACTCGGAGGACTTTCGCGAAATCGTCGAAAGCTTCGTGGTGGAAGCCACCGAGATCCTCGATAACCTGGATAATAAGCTCCTCATCCTCGAGGAGCATCAGCAGGATAAGGTCCTGGTCGACGAAATCTTCCGGGACGTGCACACGGTGAAGGCTTCCGCCGGCTTCATGAACCTGCAGCAGCTGAGCCACATCACCCACCACTTCGAGGACGTGCTGAATCGCCTGCGTCGCGGCGACATCGAGTTCCATCCGGCCATGATGGACGTGATGTTCGAGGCGTACGATCAGATGAAGGTGCTTGCCCTCCAGGTCAAGAACCAGAAACTCGCCGTCGTCAAGCAGGGGCACCTCATCAAGAAATTATCCGCCATCTCCTCCGGCACGTTTAAGCCCGAGAAGGCCGCCGGACTGCGCCGGAAAAGTAGCGAACCGGACGCCTCGGATGATGCGGCCCCCGAAGAACACGAACCTGCCGCCGACGCATCGCGGACGGATGGGGGGGCCGGCCGGCCGGCCGGCGCGGCGACTCCGAACCGCGCGCTCGACCGATCGACCGAGACCATCCGCGTGGAAGTCCACCGCCTCGACACGCTGATGAACCTCGTCGGCGAGCTGGTGCTGAACCGCAACCGGCTCGTCCAGATCACCGAGGACCTGAACTCGTCGCTCAGCGACGAGCTCCTGCGTGGGCTGCTCGAAACGAGCGCACAGCTGGACTTCATCACGACGGAGCTGCAGACGGGCGTCATGCATACCCGCATGGTGCAGATCGGCCGCATCTTCAACAAATTCCCCCGCGTCGTGCGGGACCTGGCGCGGTCGACCGACAAGGAGATCGTGCTGATGATCGAGGGCGCCGAGACCGAGCTCGACAAGTCGCTAACCGAAGAAATCGGTGACCCGCTCGTACACCTGCTTCGAAACTCCGTTGACCACGGCATCGAGATCCCGGCCACGCGTATCGCCGCCGGCAAGCCGCCCGTCGGCACGATCCGGCTGGTGGCCCGTCAGGAGGGCAATAACATCATCATCGAGGTCTCCGACGACGGCGCCGGCATCAACGTCGACCGCGTCAAGCGGAAGGCTGCCGAGAAGAACCTGGTCACCGAAGCCGAAGCCGCGGAGATGAGCGATGCGGACGCCTTCCTGCTCACCTTCATACCCGGCTTCAGCACGGCCGACAAGATCAGCAGCATCTCCGGCCGCGGGGTGGGCATGGATGTCGTCAAGACACACATCGCCCGGCTGAACGGCAGCATCGCCATCCACTCCGAGATGGGAAAGGGCTCGACTGTGACGCTGAAACTCCCGCTCACGCTGGCCATCAAGCAGAGCCTGCTCGTGCGTCAGAGCGACGAGACGTTTGCCATCCCGTTGCACTCGGTCGTCGAGGTGGTTGGGATGGAGCACCATCGGATCGACGCGATCAACGGACGCGAAGTGCTCCGGCTGCGCGAGCGGATCCTGCCGCTGGTGTACATCAGCGATATCCTGGGTCTCGATCGTCGTAAGGATGTAAAGAACAGCTACGCCGTCGTCATTGGCCTGGCCCACCAGCGGGTGGGCCTGATCGTGGAAGATCTGGTCGGGCAAAAGGAAGTCGTAATCAAACCACTTGGAAATTATCTGAAAAAGATCCCCGGCATCGCCGGCTCCACCATCCTGGGCGACGGTCGGGTGATCATGATCCTCGATGTGGCCGAGTTGATCCGCCTGGAGCAGGCGCGCCCGCGTACACGCGCGACGTCTCCCCGCGCCATCGCCTAACCGAGGGGTATACTCCACCTCGTCCAGGAACCACCCTGATTCGCCTTCTGATCGTCGATGACTCTTCGTTCATGCGAACGACCCTCAGCCAGTTGCTCGACGCCGAGCCGGACATCACCGTGGTGGGTACCGCAAGGGACGGCGTGGAGGCGCTGGAACAGGCGCGTGTGCTCAAACCGGATGCATCACCATGGATGTGAGGATGCCGAACATGGACGGCATCTCGGCGGTCCAGCAGATCATGAGCGCGCACCCGTGTCCGATCCTCATGTTCAGCTCGCTGATGCAGGAAGGCGCCGAGACCACGCTGAAAGCCCTCAACGCCGGCGCGATCGGCTTCATCACCAAAGAGCGCTCGTTTGTGCGTGCGAGCGGGGCGATATCGTCCGGACCTGGTCACCAAGATCAAGTCCATCCACAGCGCCCGCTCCGGCATCTTTCACAGCGCCCGCCCGGCGGGGGCCACGGCGACGGCACCCCCGGGCGTCCCGTTTTCAGGGGCCGACCTCGTCGTACTCGGCATCTCCACAGGTGGCCCGCTTTCCCTACAGAAGGTGATTCCGCTGCTGCCAGCGCATTTCCCCTTGCCCATCATCATCGTGCAGCACATGCCGCCCAAGTTCACCAAGACCCTGGCCGACAGCCTGAATGCGCAAAGCGCGATCAGCGTCGTCGAGGGCGTCGACGGCATGGCGCTGCGGCCCGGGACCGTGTGCATCGCCCCGGGAGGCAACGACAGCATCGTGGTTCGCAGCGGCGGGCAGATGCAGCTTCAGGTACTGAAGCCCATGAGCGCCTCGCGACGTTAACATTCTCTTTTCGACGCCGATACCCCGAACAGCCCGGCCAGCGGTCCCAACCGGGAGGAACGCAGTGCTGAAGGCGTCAGGATCGAACCCGTACTGTCTGGTCACGATGGCATTCTCACGAACGTAGCACCATGGAAAAATCAACGATCGCCGGTATCGGCGCGGGGCTTGTGCTCGTCTACGGGGCCATTTTCATGGGCACGGGATGGATCACCTTCTTCGATCCCGCCTCCTTCATGCTTGTGCTTGGTGGCGCCACCGCCGGCATGATGGTGAACTTCACGTTCGACCAGTTGAAGACCGTGCCGGCCGCGTTTAAAGACTTCCTCTCGTTCTCCGTCCCCCCCATGGGCAAGTACATCGAGGAGTTCGGCGAGCTCTCGCGTATCGCGCGCCGGGAAGGGCTGCTGGCGCTCGACCGCCGGCTCGAGGAAATCCAGGACCCCTTCTTGAAATTCGGTCTGGAGATGGCGGTCGACGGCATCGACGAGCGCGAGATCGACGAGATGATGCAGGCCAACCTGCAGACCGAGCTGAACGAACGCTCCTTCTCGGTCAAGATGTTTACAGCCTTTGGGGCCAACGCGCCGGCCTTCGGCATGATCGGGACGCTCATCGGCCTCATCCAGATGATGGGCAACCTTTCGGATCCCTCGCAGATCGGCGCCGGCATGGCCGTGGCTCTTGTGACGACCTTCCTGGGCTCGCTCTTCGCCAACTTGATGTTCCTGCCCATCGCCGAAAAACGCAAGCTCCAGGTGGCCGCCCTGCTCCGCCAGCGCGAACTGGTCCGGACCGGTGTGCTCGCCATCGTCCGCGGCGACAGCCCCAGCATGATCCAGAAACGGCTCCAGCTGCTGCTGACCTCGGCCGAACGCAGCTCCGTCGCCACCCCGGTCCAGGCGGAAGAAGTGTAGGGCTGGTCGATGGTCGATGGTTCCATCACCAATCGCTACTCGCTAATCGCTACTCGCTAATCCAATGGCCAAGATAGAAGAAGAACCCGCCCCATCCGCCCCGTTCTGGCTGGTGACCTATGGGGACATGGTGACGCTGCTGCTGACGTTTTTCGTGATGATCGTCGCCATGTCCGAGATCAAGAAGGATAAGATGATGGAGGCGATGAGTTACTTCAATGGGCGAAACAGCGTGTTTAATAACGCCCAGCCGGTGCCGGTCATCCCCCAGAAGGATCCTAAAGAGATTGAGGAGGAGAAACGCGAACAGGCGGATCGGGTGGAGGCGCTAATTGACTTCATAGAGACGGAAGGGTTGCAAGGGAGCGTCCAGGTGAACTACGAAGAGTCGACCGTGCACATCGTGATCACCGACTCGGTCATGTTTTCCTCCGGCAGCTCGCAACTGCTGGGCACGGCGCAGCGGGTGCTGGCCAAAGTTGCGGGGGTGGCCGCGGATACCAGCAACACGCTTACGGTGATCGGGCACACGGATAACATTCCGATTCGCACGTCCGCCTTCCCGTCCAACTGGGAGCTTTCGGCGTCCCGCGCGGCGTCCGTGGTTCGGTTCTTGCTGACGCAGTCCTCAGCCCTGCCGGCGGACCATTATCAGGCCATCGGAAGGGGTGAATTCCAGCCTGTGGCCACCAACCGAACCCCGGATGGCCGTAGCCGGAATCGTCGCATCGAACTCCTAATTAGTTTGAACCAATGGCAGAATCAGACGCAGCAAAAGGAGCGGGAGGTACTGACCCCATAGCTGGCGAAACGACCAAGGAAAAAGGAGGCGGGTTCCTGATGATCTTGTTGCCCATCCTGCTGGTATCCGCCGGCGGCGGCGCCTATCTGTCGTACGCGAATTACCCGACCATCGCGCAGATGGTGTACAATTTCGGCATCGAAGAAGAGGGCTCGGCGGAAGAAGAGGCCGGCGGGGAGGATGCCGGGATCCAGTACGGCGAGTTTTTGGAGCTGACCGATATCATCGTCAACCCGGCCGACTCAAACGGCCGCCGGCTGCTGATGGTAAGCCTTGGCATCGAGTCCATCGAGCCCACGCTGCTCGAAAGCATCACTGCCCGCGAGATGGTCGTCCGCGACACCATCATCAAGATCCTGGGCCGGCGTACGGTGGAGGACCTGGCCGCCATCGAACAACGCAACGTCATCAAGGGCGAGTTGCTCCAGGCCGTGAATGGCGTCCTGACGGAAGGCCAGATCAGCCGGCTATATTTCACACAGTACGTCCTCCAGTAACGCCCCCGGGCGAAGGCAAATCTCCGATACACATGTCCAAACTGCTCAATCAGAACGAGATCGATGCCCTCCTGGGCGTGAGCGATGAGAACGAGGCCAAAAATCTGGACCTCGACGAACTCAATTCACTCCTGCTTGCGGATCTTCACCGCAACGTCAGTCCCTACAATTTTAAACGTCCGCGTCTGTTCTCCCAGGATCAGATGCGTGTGATGAACCAGGTGCATGAGGCGTTCGCCCGCGACCTGTCGGTGTACCTCTCCGCGCAACTCCGCACCATCGTCGAGATCACGCTGACCGCGATGGACCAGGTGCTCTACTCAGAGTTCGTGATGTCCAGCGCGCACCCGTCGGCGTTATTCGTCGTCGAGGTGGTGGACCGCGGACAGCAGTTGGTGTTCGAGATGGACCCGCGGCTCGTGATCTTCACGATCGAGAAGCTGTTCGGCGGGCCGGGTCGATTCCTGCGGAAGCCGCGGGAGACCTCGCAAATCGAGCAACGAATCATGAGCAAGGTGATGGCGCGCGCCTTCCAGGAGTTAGAGAAGGCGTGGTCGCAGGTGGCCGAGATGCAGTTCAAGGAAACGGCCTTCGAATCCAACGCCGAGTTCGTGCAGATCATCCCCGGCTCCGAGCCGGCGATCATCGGCACCTTCGAGGTGCGGGTCTACGAACACCACTCGTTCATGAACGTCTGTTACCCGTACATCATGCTCGAACGGGTGCTGGGACGCGCCGGCATGAAGCAATGGCTTACCAGCGCGACCTCTGAAGTGGGCAAAGACGTACGCGACGAATACAACTTCACGCTCCGGACTATGGACGTGACCATGCGCGCCGAGCTGGGTAAAGCGACTCTGAGCATCACCGACCTGATGGGCCTGACGGAGGGAGATGTGATTTTACTTAAGAACAGAGCCGACGAGCCGATACAGGTATTCGTAGGAGAACTGCCAAAATTCAGGGCTAGCGCGGGCAAATCTGGCAATCAGCGCGCGATCCGTGTCGTTGATGTTTTACCAACTGATTTATTAGGGACCAGTAATCATGACTGATTCGCAGATCCTGTCGCATTATGCCGATCAGGCTGCCGAAAGCCTGAGCGATTTTGTCGGCACTCTCCTCGGAAAAGAAGCGCTCGTGACAACCCGACCGCCGGCGCATGTGACGCCGGCCGATGTGTCGAGTGAGGCGGCGGCCCAGTATACGGTGCTCAGTAAAGGGACCGGGAATGAGGCGTTTGCGGTGCAGCTGCCGGCCGACTGGCTGGCGCCGTTCTCGCAGGCCATGCTCGGCATCGAGCTCTCGCCCACCGATCCGGATTCGGCGGACCTCTTCGTCGAACTGGCCTCGCAGGCGTTCGGCGCGGTGCGCAACGTCCTCGGACGCAGCGTCTCCATCCCCGAGGTATACTTCGAGGCCCTCGCGCCGGGTGCGCCCGTGCCGGCGGACCGCCTGCAGGCGAACCTCGTCCGGATCCCCTTCGACCTCCGCACCGAGGCCGGCTCGTTCACCGGCAGCATCACGTTGTCCGACGCGATCCTTTCCGCATTACCCGTACCTCCTTCCGAAACTGCAGAAGTCGTCATGCCAGGATCTCCGTCACCCGCTAAAAAGCCGCCTGTCGATGTCTCACAGGCCTCGTTCCCCGATCTGGGAAGAGAACGCATTGTCAACGAAGGCGGCGGTGGCAACTTCCAGATGCTCGCCGAAGTGGAGTTAAACGTCACGGTCGAACTCGGCCGGCGTAACATCCCGCTCTCCGATGTGCTCCGTCTGACGACAGGTAGCGTCATCGAGCTCGAAAAGCTGGTGGGCGAACCGTTGGAGATCTACGCCAACGGACGACTCATCGCCGAGGGGGAGGCCGTGGTGATCGACGAGCAGTTCGGCGTTCGCGTCACCAACCTGGCGGCGGCCCGTCAGCGCGCCGGCGCCTTTATGTAGGCGTGCCGGCTGGCACCGTATTCGCAATCGGGTTCATGCCCGTCCAGCGCTTGCCCTTCGTGGCGGCGGCGCTTCACTTCGCATGAACAACGTGCCAGCCTGTGAGCAAATTCTTCCCCTTCACCCCCCCGCCCCCTACCACGGCCTCGCCGTCGCAGGTAAATCGATCGGTCCTGAAGCGGATTATCTTTTTTGCCGCCGCCCTGCTGTTGCTCTGGGTGGCGCTGCAGCTCAAGCCGGCCCCCGGCCCGATCCGCGACACGTCCAGCCTCTACTCCGAAAACACCGGCGCGGCTGCCCCCGAAGCCGTAGCCGATGAACCCGCGCCGTTTCGGGTCGCCCCCCTCCTGACAGCCCTCGTGCTGGCCGCGTTGCTGGGATTCGCCTATTACCGCTACCGGCATACCGGAGCGGTCTCCGAGGCGTCTCACCCCATCGAACTCATCGCCCAGCAGTCCCTCGGGCCCGGCCAGGAACTGCGTATCGTGCGCTGCGCCGGCCCGACGCTCCTCCTCGGGGTGACGTCCAATCAGATCTCGCTCATCGACCGCCTCCCCGCCGACCTCCCCGAAAC
>JAWXAX010000168.1 GCA_034439735.1 Rhodothermales bacterium
GGTTAGCGAAGCGTAACCCGGCGTAAAATGATTCGCCCCCCGTAGCATAAAATGTTCGCCCCCCGTGGTAACCCGGCGTAAAAACGAGTAAGAGCACGAAATAAACCGCAATGTCTCAACCCAACAACGCCGCCCTCATCGTTTTCGCCAAAGTCCCCGAGCCCGGCAAGGTGAAAACCCGCCTTACGGAATTACTCACGCCCGCCCAGGCCGCCGGCCTCTACGCCGCGTTTCTGGCAGATGCCCTCGCGCAGTACACCGCTGTCGGAGTGCATGTGCGGTTGTACCTGAGCCCGACCGAGACGCCGATGCCCGCCGGCATCGTGCCTGAAACCACAACGGTTCATACGCAGGTCGGCGCCGACCTCGGCCCGCGGATGAGCCACGCGTTTCTGGAGACGTTCCTCGCCGGCTACGCACGCGCCGTCATCATCGGCACCGACCACCCGACGCTGCCTTCGGCGTTTATCCAGGAGGCCTTTGGATCCCTCGCCGAAGATCCCTATTCGATCGTCATCGGGCCCAGCGAGGATGGGGGGTACTACCTACTCGGGATGAACGAATTCTACCCCCAGGTCTTCGAGGACATGACGTACAGCCAAGACCGCGTCTTCGAAGAGACCATCCAGCGGGCGGATACGTCTGGCGCAGGCGTGGTTTCGGTGCTGCCTACCTGGTACGACGTCGATACCCCAGACGAACTCATCCGTCTCATCCACGACCTCCCCAACGCCGACCCCAGCGCCCTGCCTCGCACGCGGGACGTACTCGGCGCCCTGGTAAAAGCGTATCCCGCGTTAGGGCGGTGATGTGTATCTTCGGAAAAATCATTGTCATCCCGCCTGCACTGAGCGAAGCCGAAGTGAGCCTGTCGAGGGATGACCATGGTTGAAACTTAAATCTATCCCCACCCTATGCGCCTCTTCCTCCTCCTCGCCCTCTTCCTCGCCTCCTGCGCCGCCCCTGCTGAAAAAGCCGCCGAGCCCGGCTCCTACCGGGTCGGCGTGACGGTGTTGACCATGACCCATCCGTTTTTCCTCGACCTCGTAGATGCCCTGCAGCAGGAGGCCGCGGCGAACGGGGTAGAGGTGCTGCTGGTATCGGGCGAGTTCGACATCGCGAAGCAGCAGAACCAGATCGCCGACTTCATCGTGCAGGGCGTCGACGCCTTGATTATCACCCCGACGGACTCGCGGGCGATCGGGACGTCCATCGCCGAGGCCAATCGCGCCGGCATCCCCGTCTTCACGGCCGACATCGCGGCGCTGGCGGATGGGGTGGAGGTGGTGGCCCACGTGGGGATCGACAACTATGACGGGGGAAGGAAGGCCGGCGAGGCCGTCGTGCGTATGCTCGGCGGACAGGGGGAGGTGGGGATCGTGGACCACCCGGAGGTTGAGTCCGTCATCCAGCGCACCCGCGGCTTCCGCGATGCGATCGACGCGGCGAACCAGGCCGGCTCGGCCGTCGAGATTGTCTCCGTCCTCCCCGGCAGTGGGTCGATGGACAAGGCCTTCAAGGCAACGGAGGACATGCTACAGGCCCAGCCCGAGCTGGACGCCATCTTCGGGATCAACGACGAGACGGCGCTCGGGGCCCTGGCGGCGATCGAAAAAGCCGGCCGGGCGGATCGCGTCCGCGTCATCGGATTCGGGGGGAAGAAAGAGGCCGTGGAAGCCGTCGACCGTGGCGCGTTGTATGCGGACGTGATCACCTACCCGCGCGAAATAGGTCGGCTGTCTATCCAGGCCGTGCTGGCCTACATGCGGGGTGAGGCGGTGCCGGCCATTCAGCTCATCCCCACCGAACTTCATGAAATACAGGCGCCTTGATGTCCGGATAGTGCCTTTTGGTGTGTTGGCCACACGATTAAGGGCCATGCGGGCGTTGATGAAAGCCCTTCCACGTCGTATTGTATATTAAGATCGTGTGAAGTCTCGAACAGAGTAGTAAATATTATTGAAGAGCGGGCAGTCATTTAATCTGGCATGCCAGATCATTGATTTGAAGAAAATTAGGCGTTTTTGATTGAATGACTAGGATAGTTTACTGGAAGCGGTACCGACCGATCGCGGGACACAGTGAGTTGGGCGGTTTGCCGCTATTTATCGGGATTGCGCAGTTCTGCGGGGATCACGTTATTACACCACATCACTTCCTTCCAGAGCAGACCCGCAACAAACCGCGAACCTGACGTGCCTGACCGTAGCAACCATAAGATGGCCCAACGGAATCATGTGATGGTTGCTTCTGCGCGTTTGCCGTTTCGTGTGGCCGGCGTATCCGTACTCGCGAAGGGGATTGATGGCATTGGCCTGGCCCGAATGATCATGCTCATCGGGCTAGCCATTATTCTCGATCTACTTATTCTAGGCTAGATCGCACGTCAATCCCTGGACACTTCCACGCAGCGCATTCGCACATAGCATCGGATCTGGGGATTGGCGAAACCTCAGAACAGAGATGCAACCATGCTGAAGGACGCTTCCACGAAGGTTACCCAGCCTGAGGGTGATGGCGCAACCGATTCGACGATGTTGCCAACCCCGAGTTCAGTGATGTCCGGCGCGGAAATATTTGTCCGCTCGCTTGAAGCGGAAGGCGTAAAGTACATCTTTGGCTACCCGGGCGGCGCCGTCATCAAGGTGTACGACGAGATCGCGCGGCTCAACCCCAGCTTTCAGCACATCCTCGTCAAGCACGAGCAGGGCGGGACCCACATGGCCGCCGGCTACGCGAAGGTCACCGGCAAGGCCGGCACCGTGCTCGTCACCAGCGGCCCCGGCGCCACGAACTGCGTGACCGGCATCGCCGACGCGTTCATGGACTCGGTGCCCATCGTCGTCTTCACCGGCCAGGTGCCGACTCACCTCATCGGGAACGACGCGTTCCAGGAGACCGACATCATCGGCATCACGCGCTCCATCACGAAGCACAGCTACCAGGTGCGCGACGTGCGGGATCTGGCGCGGACCATCAAAGAGGCCTATTACATCGCCGAGACGGGCCGGCCGGGCCCGGTCGTGGTCGATCTCCCAAAGGACATGCTGGCCGCGACGACGTCGTTCCAGTATCCCGAACAGGTCTTCATACGTGGGTACAATCCCAATGTCCCCGTCGCGATGAAGCAGTTGGAACTGGCCGCTGAGATGATTAAGGCATCGGAGCGGCCATTGCTTTATGTGGGCGGCGGCACGTTGAGCTCCCGCGCCACCGAGTTGCTCACCGAGTTTGCCCGTATCACGCGAATCCCGGTGACGACGTCCCTCCATGGCCTCAGCTCCTTCCCCGAAACCGACCCGCTGTCGCTGGGCATGCTGGGCATGCACGGGACGTGGTACGCCAACCAGGCCGTCCAACACTGCGACCTCATATTCTCGGTCGGCGCGCGATTCGACGACCGCGTGACGGGCAAGCTCGACAGCTGGGCGCCCCACGCGAAGGTGATCCACATCGACATCGACCCCTCCTGTATCTCCAAAAACGTGCAGGTGGATTGCCCGATCCTCGGGGACGTGAAGGAGGTGCTGCAGAAGCTGACCCCGCTCGTCGCCCCCAAAGATACCGCGGCGTGGCTCGGCGAGATCGAGGCCTGGCGCAAGGAGTGCCCGCTCGAATACGAAAAAGACGGTTTGCTTCGCGCCCAGGGCGTCATCCAGAAGCTTCGCGCCCAGTCCGGCGGCGACGCCGTCGTGGTGACGGACGTCGGGCAGCACCAGATGTGGACGGCCCAATACTTCCAGTTTGTCCGCCCGCATTCGCACATCACTTCCGGCGGCCTCGGCACGATGGGCTTCTGTCTGCCGGCGGCCATCGGTGTCGCCTTCGGCCTCCGCGAAAAGGGGATCGATGTCCCGGTCATTTCGGTGAGCGGCGACGGCGGCTTCGTGATGAACTCGCAGGAAATGGCCATCGCCTCGGCGCACAACCTGCCGGTGAAGATCATCGTCGTCAACAACCAGTTCCTAGGGATGGTGCGGCAGTGGCAAGAGCTCTTCCACGAGAACCGCTACAGCCATACGAACCTGGCGCCGACGAATCCCGACTTCGTGAAGCTGGCCGAGGCCTACCACGTCCACGGCGTACGCGTCGAGACGCCGGCCGAGCTGGACGCCGCGCTCGCCTCGGCCTGGAAGTCGGCCGACGCCCCGGTGCTCATCGAGTGCCGCGTGCAGATGGACGAGATGGTCTTCCCGATGGTGCCGGCTGGCGCCGCCACGGGCGACATGATCACCAAACGGTATTCGGCCGACGACGCCGTCTAGGCGCCCTTGCTGTCTTCGAACCCATTCGTAACCCGGATAACACTATGAGCCAGGCCACCTTGACGCCTCAGCAGATCTACCGCAAAAAAGCGGCCGGCGAGCCGGTACTCGCGGACGACACGCTGAAGATCCGCCGCCACATCTTCAGCGTCCTGCTGGAGAACTCGATCGGCGCGCTGAACCGCGTCGTCAACCTGTTTTACGCCCGCGGCTTCGACCTCGAGAGCGTGGTCGTCGGCATCAGCGACGACCCGTCGCTCTACCGCATGACGCTGGTGACCACCGGCACGGCGCGTAAAATCGAACAGGTGCTCCGGCACCTGAACAACCTGGTCGATACCGTGCAGGTCGAGGACCTGACGGACCAGGAATACGTCGAGCGCGAACTGTGTCTGCTCAAGATCCGGTACACCGAAAAGAATCGGAGCCAGATCATGGACATCAACGACATCTTCCGCGGCAAGGTGATCGACATCACCGCCGAGACGTTGACGTTCGAACTGACGGGGCCGACCACGAAGATCAACGCGTTTGTTGGTATGATGCAGCCCTTTGGCATCGAAGAGATGCATCGCAGCGGCCGCGTGGCGATGCGGCGCGCCCTCGTTCACGGAAGCTAACTCCCTCACTCACACCGATAGCACGTAGCTCACATGGGATTGACAGTTCATTATGATGCGGACCAGAGCATCATCGCGGGAAAGAAAGTGGCCATCATCGGATACGGTAGCCAGGGGCATGCGCATGCGCTGAACCTGACCGATAGCGGGGTGGAGGTTGTCGTTGGGTTACGCCCGGGCTCGAAGTCGGCCGCCAAAGCGACGGAAAAAGGGCTGCGCGTCATGCCGGTAGGCGATGCCACGGCATGGGCGGATGTGATCATGGTCCTCGTGCCGGATCAGCATCACAAGAAGGTGTTCAACGCGGACATCGCCCCGAACCTGAAGCCGGGCAAGGCGCTGGGCGTCGGGCACGGGTTCAGCGTGTTGTACGGCGAGATCAAGCCGCCGGCCGGCGTCGACGTATTCATGGTCGCCCCGAAATCCCCCGGTCACCTCGTCCGCCGCGTCTACACCGAAGGCGCCGGCGTGCCGTGTCTCGTGGCTGTCGCCCAGGATGCCTCGGGTCAGACGCTCAAGCTCGCCCTCAGCTACGCGGCCGCCATCGGCGGCGCCAAGGCCGGCGTCATCCAGACGACCTTTAAAGATGAGACGGAGACCGACCTCTTCGGCGAGCAGGCCGTCCTCTGCGGGGGCTCGGAAGCCCTCATCAAGGCCGGATTCGAGACGCTCACGGAAGCCGGCTACCCGCCGGAGTTGGCGTACTTCGAGGTGCTGCACGAACTGAAGCTGATCGTCGACCTCTACTACGAGGGTGGCCTGGCCTATATGAACTACTCGATCAGCGACACCGCCGAATACGGCAACTACTCACGCGGCCCCCGCGTGATCGGGCCGCAGGTGAAGGCCGAGATGAAGAAGATCCTCGGCGAGATCCAGTCCGGCCAGTTCGCGAAGGAATGGATCGCCGAGTGCGACGCCGGCTGGCCGAACTTCGACGGCATGCGCAAGGCCTCGCACAATCACCCGGTGGAGGTGGTGGGCAAGCAACTCCGCTCGATGATGAGCTGGCTGCGTCCGAAGAAGTCCGCCGACACGGCCGATTCACCCGTTTCAATGGGCTCTTGATGCCGATGGCAGCCACCCGTACCTATCGCATCGTAACCCTGCCCGGTGACGGCATCGGTCCGGACGTGATCCGCGAGGCCATGCGGGTCCTCCAGGCCGTGGCGGAGCCGGCGGGGATTGCGATCGACACGGCCGAGTACCTCATCGGCGGCGCCGCCATCGACGGTGCTGGCAATCCGTTTCCGGACGCGACGCGGGCCGCCGTCCTGGCCGCCGACGCGGTCATGCTCGGCGCTGTGGGCGGGCCGGCGTGGGACCATCACACAGGTCCCATGCGCCCCGAAAGCGGTCTCCTGCAGCTGCGCAAAGCGCTGGGCGCCTACGCCAATCTGCGGCCAGTGGCCGTCCCCGAGGCGCTCGTCGCTTCGTCGCCCCTGCGGCCAGAGGTGGTCCGTGGGACCGATATGCTGATCGTCCGCGAACTGACGGGAGGCATCTATTTCGGAGAGCCGCGTGGCCGCGATCTCCGCGACGGACATCGTAGCGCGCGCAATACGATGGTCTATGACGAGGTCGAAATCAAGCGGATCGCCGTGATCGCGTTCGATTGGGCCCGTCGCCGGCGACACAAGGTGACGCTGGTGGATAAGGCCAACGTGCTGGAGGTCTCCCAGCTCTGGCGCGAAGTCGTGCCGGAAGTCCACAAAGCGTCGTACCCGGACGTTGCCCTGGACACCCTGTATGTCGACAATGCCGCGATGCAGATCGTGCTGCGGCCGGCTCAGTTTGACGTCATCCTCACGGCGAACTTGTTTGGAGACATCCTCTCGGATCTCGCCGCCACCCTGCCCGGATCGCTGGGCATGCTGCCGTCGGCCAGCCTTGGCAGCGGCATCGGGCTTTTCGAGCCGGTGCACGGCAGCGCGCCCGATATCGCCGGACAGGATAAGGCCAATCCCCTCGCCGCGATTCTGAGTGCGGCCATGCTCCTCGACGCGCTCGGCGAAACACCGGCCGCGGAGGCCGTCCGCGCCGCGGTGGACGACGCCCTCGCGGAGGGGCTGCGCACCGGCGACATCTGGAGTGAGGGCTTCACGCGGACCGGCACGACCGACATGGGCTCCCGTGTGGCGACGCTGGCCCGAAAACACCTCGAACAAATCCCCATCGGCTGACAGGTCCCGGCCAGGTCCAAGCAGGGACTCCATGCAAATCCCGACAACCATGAGCGACCGCATCATCATCTTCGACACCACGCTCCGCGACGGCGAGCAGGCGCCCGGCGCGTCGATGAGCCTGGAGGAAAAACTGAATATCGCCCGCAAACTCGCCGAGCTACGGGTCGACATCATCGAAGCTGGGTTCCCGATTTCGTCGCCGCAGGACTTCCAGTCGGTCGCCGAGATCGCCGCCGCCATCGACGGGCCGACGATCTGCGCGCTCGCCCGCGCCACCGAGTCGGATGTGCGCGCCGCCGGCGACGCCCTCAAAGGCGGCAAGAAAACCCGCATCCACACCTTCATCGCCACGAGCGACATTCACCTCGACGCCAAATTCAGCCATCCGCGATTTGGGAGCACGATTGAAGAGAAGCGGAAAAATGTTGTCAAGATGGCCGTCGACGCCGTCCGCCTGGCGCGGACGTACACGGACGACGTGGAGTTCAGCGCCGAGGACGCCGGCCGCTCCGAAATCGGCTACCTGTGCGAGATCGTGCAGGCGGTGATCGACGCCGGCGCGACGACCATCAACCTGCCGGACACAACGGGCTACTGTATTCCGAGTGAATACGCGGCCATCTTCAAAGCCGTGGCCGCCGGAATCAAGGATCCCGAAAAGATCATTTTCTCGACGCATTGCCACGACGACCTCGGCATGGCCGCGGCCAACTCGCTGGCCGGCGTGCTCGCCGGCGCCCGACAGATCGAGTGCACGATCAACGGGATCGGCGAACGCGCCGGAAATGCGGCGCTCGAAGAGGTGGTCATGGCCATCCACGTCCGCACCAAGAAGTTCGGACTCCATACTAACATCAACACCCGCGGCCTCATGTCGGCCAGCAAGTTGGTGCAGGTCGCCTCGGGCTTTTCGGTGCCGCCCAACAAGGCCATCGTGGGCAAAAACGCGTTCAGCCACGAGGCCGGCATCCATCAGCACGGCGTCTTGAAACGCCGCGACACGTACGAGATCATGCAGGCCGAGGATGTGGGCCAGGAGGCGGAGCAGATCCGCCTCGGCCGGCACTCCGGGCGGCACGGGTTCTTCAGCCGGCTGGAAAAGATGGGCTACGCGATCGCGGATACGCAGAAGGAAGAGATCTACGAGCGCTTCCTCGCGCTGGCCGACCAGAAAAAAGAAGTGTTCGAGGAAGATTTGCACCTGCTCGTCGAGAAAAAGACGGTATCCAGCAAGGTCGATTATATCCTCGAAGAGATGCGCGTCGTCGTCGACGGCACCTCCGACCCTGTCGCCGAAGTATCCGTCCGCCACCGCCGCAGCGGCTCCGTTCGCCGCGAACGCGCGACGGGCGACGGGCCGGTGAACGCGCTGTATCGGGCGATCAACTACGCGGTTGGCACCGCGCATGAACTCGAAAGCTACACGATCCGCTCGGTCTCCGAGGGCTCGGACGCGATCGGGGAGGTCCGGGTGCTGACCAGTCTCGGCGAAGTGCGCTTTCACGGTATGGCCCGCAGCACCGACGTGCTCAAGGCCTCCGCCGAAGCCTACCTCGCCTCGCTCAACAAACTCGCCGCCCATCAGGCCGAGCAGGAGAGCGTACGGTTCGTGTCGGACGGGATTATTAACTCGTTTGAAGGAGACCCGGCTTGAAGGCAAAATGAAAAAGGAAAAAGGAAAAATGTTTAGAGAAAAATGGGGATCGATAACCATGTAGGCCAATCTCTTTCCCCTTTCCCCTTTCCCCTTTTGCCTTTTCCATTTTACCTTTTTACTTGAAATGATATGACCATAACAGAGAAGATTCTCGCCCGCAACGCGGGCAAAGAGCGGGTGGCGCCTGGAGACAACATCTGGGTGGATGTGGATGTGTTGATGACGCACGACGTCTGCGGACCGCCCACGATCGGGATTTTTAAACGCGAGTTCGGGCAGGACGCGAAGGTGTGGGATCCCGATAAACTGGTGATCTTCCCGGACCACTACATCTTCACTTCCGACAAACACGCGAACCGGAACGTGGACATCCTGCGCGCCTTCGCGAAGGAGCACGATCTTCCGCATTATTACGATGTGGGCACCGACCGCTACAAGGGCGTCTGTCACATCGCGCTCGCCGAGGAAGGCTTCAACCTGCCGGGTAAAGTGCTGATCGGCACCGACAGCCATACGTGCACCTCGGGCGCCTTCGGTATGTTCTCGACGGGTGTCGGGAATACCGACGCGGCGCTCATCATGGGCACCGGCAAGATCTGGCTGAAGGTCCCGGAGACGATGAAGTTCGTGTTCGAGGGCACCCTGCCGCCGTACCTGATGGCGAAGGACCTCATCCTCGCGATCATCGGCGACATCGGGTGCGACGGGGCGACGTACCGGGCGATGGAATTCGACGGCGAGGCGGTATACAATCTGTCGATGGAGGAGCGGATGACGCTCACCAACATGGCGATCGAAGCCGGCGGCAAAAGCGGCATCATCCCGGCAGACGAAAAGACCTTCGCGCACGTCCGCGCCCGGACGAACCGTCCATTCGACGCCGTTTACTCGGACCCCGACGCGACGTATCACTCTGTCCGCGTCTACGACGTGTCGACGATGGAGCCCATGGTGGCGAAGCCGCACAGCCCGGACAACAAGGCGACGGTGAGCGAGGTGGCTGGCGACAAGCTGGACCGCGCCTACATCGGCAGCTGCACGGGTGGCAAACTGGGCGATTTCGAGGCCGCGGCGCGCATCCTCAAGGGCGAGCGCGTCGCGATCGATACGTATATCGTGCCGGCCACGACGGAAGTCGCCGGCCAGCTCCACACGACGAAGATCGACGGCGTATCGCTCTACCAGATCTTCGAGGACTCGGGTTGCAAGCTCGGACCATCGAGCTGCGCGGCCTGCCTGGGCGGGCCGATCGACACGTTCGGCCGCACCCACGGCCAGGAGCGTGTCATCAGCACCACGAATCGCAACTTCCCCGGCCGCATGGGCTCGAAGTCGTCGGCCGTTTACCTGGCTTCCCCGCTGACCGTGGCCGCCTCGGCCCTGTCTGGCGTCATCACCGATCCCCGCGAGGTGCTCGTATGAAATCCACTATCACTGGAAAGGCCTACGTCGTCGGCGAAGCGATCGACACGGATCAGATGATCCCCGCAGAGCACCTGGTCTACAGCCTCAGCGACCCCGAGGAGCGCAAGATGTACGGGCGCTTCGCGATGAGCGGTGTGCCGCTCGGCAAGCAGGGGCTGCCCTACGGCGACCGCCCGTTTACGGCCCCGGACGCGCATCTTAGCGAATATCGGATCATCATCGGCGG
Source organism: Rhodothermales bacterium (assembly GCA_034439735.1). NCBI lineage: Bacteria > Pseudomonadati > Rhodothermota > Rhodothermia > Rhodothermales > Rhodothermales bacterium. Next base: position 10,380 of record JAWXAX010000168.1, read on the forward strand.
ATCGAACTTCGGCTGCGGGTCATCCCGCGAGCACGCGCCGTTTGCGCTCCAGCAGGCCGGTTGCGAGGCCGTCATCGCCGAGAGCTTCGCGCGCATCTTTTACCGAAACGCCGTCGACGGCGGCTTCGTCGTCCCATTCGAGACGCGGCAAAAGCTGAACAACATGATCAAGACCGGGGACGAACTGACGCTCGATACCACCCTCGGCAAACTCACCAACAACACGACGGGCGAGGAATACCTGCTCAACCCCCTCGGCGAAGTGGCCGAAATCCTGCGCGCCGGCAACGTATTCGAGTACGCCCGCCGCGCCGGCATGATGGCGGTTCGGTAGCGCCGTTACGCGCGGCCGCGACAGCGACACGACGTTTCGGTATTGTTCGACTACTTGTGATGCGAAACGACCATGGCTACACCGATTGAACTGTTCGATACCACGCTCCGGGACGGCACCCAGGGCGAGCATGTCGCGTTATCGGCGCGCGACAAGCTGCGTATTGCGAAACGATTGGACGCGCTGGGGATCGACATTATTGAAGGAGGATGGCCGGGTTCTAATCCGAAGGATCAAGCTTTTTTTGACCTCGCCCGCGACGTCGAGTGGGAGCACGCGCGCCTCTGCGCGTTCGGTTCGACGCGCCGCATCTCGAATCCGCCCGAACAGGATGCCAACCTGCTCGCGCTCCTGGCCGCCGCGACGCCGGTGGTTTCGATCTTTGGAAAGAGCTGGACGCTCCACGCCGAGGTGGCATTGGGCGTTACGCTGGACGAAAACCTGGAGCTGATCCGCTCCTCCGTGGCCTTCCTGAAGGGCCACGGCAAACAGGTCGTTTACGACGCCGAGCACTTTTTCGACGGGTATAAAGCCCATCCGGCATACGCCCTTCAGACCCTCGCCGCCGCCGCCGATGCCGGCGCGAGCGTACTGGTGCTGTGCGACACCAACGGCGGCACGATGCCGGATGAAGTGTTCGACATCGTGAAGACCGTCGTAGGCCGGTTCGCGTTACCGATCGGCATCCACACCCACAATGACGGCGCCTGCGCCGCGGCGAATACCTTTATGGCCGTACGCGCCGGCGCCCGCCACGTGCAGGGCACGGTGAACGGCATCGGGGAACGGTGTGGGAATGCGGATCTGTGCGCCGTGATTGCCGGGCTGCAGCTCAAGCTTGGGTACGACTGCGTGACCGACGAGCAGCTGGCCGGGCTGGCGGACATCAGCCGGTTCGTGTACGAGGTCGCCAACCTCGACCCTGTCGACCGGGCGCCGTACGTCGGCAGGAGCGCCTTCGCGCACAAGGGCGGGGTGCACGTGTCGGCCGTGATGAAGGACCCCCGCGCCTACGAACATATCGCGCCCGAGATCGTCGGCAACCGCCGGCGGGTGCTCGTTTCGGATCTCTCCGGCCAGAGCAATGTCCGCTACAAGGCCGATGAACTGGGGATCCATATTAAAGACAAGGAGCAGGCCGGCCGCGCCGTCCAGCGCATCAAAGAACTCGAACATCTGGGGTACGAGTTTGAAGGTGCCGAGGCGTCGTTCGAACTACTGCTACGTACGATTCAGGGCGAAAATACCGACTACTTCGTCCTCGATCGGCTCCGCGTCCGCAACGAAAAGGACGGCGATGGGGACGCCCACTCCGAGGCAACGCTCGTCCTGAACGTCGGCGGGTGCCGGACGCTGAACGTGGCCGAGGGCGTGGGCCCGGTAGACGCCATGTCGAATGCCGTTCGCGAGGCCCTGCGGTCCTTTTACCCGCAGCTGCAGCGCGTCCGGTTGTCCGATTACAAGGTGCGGGTGCTCACGCCGGAGGACGGCACGGGCGCCAAGGTCCGCGTGCTCGTCGAACACCACGATGACCACCGGAGCTGGCACACGGTCGGCGTCTCCGAAAACATCCTCGAGGCCAGCTGGCAGGCGCTGTTCGACGGCATCTGTTATCATCTCCTGGTGGCCGGCACGCCTCCTCATGTCCGTTCGGACAGTCCTATCGAGCCTGCGGCACCCCCGGAGCTGGCAGTGCCCCAGACGACGATGTAGCGCACACGAGCCCACGCTGCTTCGCCGGGCATACGCGCCAACACCCCTCCATCGACCGACCCCGCATGGCTAAGACACCCACGGTGCGGTCGAGTCACCTCCTGCTGCCCGGGCGAGCGCCCGCTACAGGATACCTCTGCCTCGCCGGTTCCGCTTCGCACACCGAACCGACTGAACCAGGAACGCCATGAACAACGACCACCTACTTCCCTCCGAAGGCCTATACGACCCTGCGTTTGAACATGACGCCTGTGGGGTAGGCTTCATTTGTAGGATGCGCGGCGAGGGAACGCATGATGTGGTGGACCGCGCGCTGACGATGCTCTGCAACCTCGATCACCGCGGCGCCAATGGGTGTGACGAGGCCTCGGGCGACGGCTCCGGTATCCTGACGCAGCTGCCGCATGGCTTCCTCGAGGCGTCCTGCCGCGAGGCCGGCTTCGCGCTTCCGGCCGCCGGCACGTATGGTGCCGGCGCGGTGTTTCTGCCAAAAGACGCCGAGCAGCGGCGTTACCTGATGCAGCTCGTGGAGTCGGTCATCCTGGACGAAAAGCTCCAATTCCTGGGCTGGCGACAGGTGCCAACCGACAACCGGACCATCGGGCGCACGGCCCTCGAACGCGAGCCATCCGTGTGGCAGTTATTCGTCGGCCAGGGTATTGAAGACCTCACGAGCGAAGCCTTCGAACGCCGGCTCTTCGTTCTCCGCAAAGTCCTCGAACACGCCATCCGTAAGACGCCGGCCGACGGCGCCAACGGGTTCTACATTTGCAGCCTCTCCAGCCGTACGATCGTCTACAAAGGGATGTTGACGACCCAGCAGCTGCGCGACTACTTCCCGGACCTCGCCGACCCGCGTTTCGTCAGCCGGCTGGCCCTCGTCCACTCCCGCTTCAGCACGAACACGATGCCGCAGTGGGCGCTCGCGCAGCCGTTCCGCGCGATGTGCCACAACGGAGAGATCAACACGCTCCGTGGCAACACAAACTGGATGAACGCCCGCCAGGCGCACTTCGAGTCCCCGCTCTTCGGCAACGACATCGCCAAGCTCCTCCCGCTCCTGGAAGAAGGCACGAGCGACTCCGCCGTGTTCGATAACGCCGTCGAGATGCTCCTTCATGCCGGCCGGCCCATCCCGCACGCCATGATGATGATGGTGCCGGAAGCGTGGGAGCACCACGAGTCGATGTCCGATGAAAAACGCGCGTTTTACAACTTCCATAGCTGCGTGATGGAGCCGTGGGACGGGCCGGCTACGATCCCGTTTACCGACGGCCGGTACATCGGCGCGGTGTTGGACCGCAACGGCCTCCGCCCCTCCCGCTACGTGGTCACGAAGGACGGCCTGGTCGTCATGTCCTCCGAGACCGGCGTCGTCAACATCGACCCGTCGGACATCGTCCAGAAGGGCCGGCTCCAGCCCGGGCGCATGTTCTTGATCGACCTGGAGGAGAACCGGATCATCTCGGACGACGAGATCAAGCACCGCATCGCGTCGTCCCAGCCGTATGCCTTCTGGGTCGCCGAAAACCTCAAGCAGGCCGAAGACCTGGGGCCGATTCCGCCGGCGTCCAGCACCATCGACGCCGACACGCTCCACCGCGCCCAGCTCGCGTTTGGCTACACGAGCGAAGACCTGCGCATGCTGATGCCGCCGATGATCGTGGACGGCAAGGAAGCCCTCGGCTCCATGGGCGACGACACGCCGCTGGCGGTGCTCTCCGAAAACCCGCGCCTGTTGTACGACTACTTCCGCCAGCTCTTCGCGCAGGTCACGAACCCGCCGCTGGATGCCATTCGGGAGGAGATCGTGACGTCGATGTTCACCAGCCTCGGCGCGCAGGAAAATGTGCTGGGCGAGGGGCCGCTCCACTGCCGGCAACTCCGCCTGAAGGGGCCGATCGTCTCCAATGAACTGCTCGCCCGGATCGCGGAACTCGACGAGCCGGGCTTTGAGGTAGAGCGGCTCGCAACGCTGTTCCCCGTCGCCCGCGGCGGCGAGGGCCTCCTGGCGGCGCTCGAAGTCCTCTGCCGGCAGGCCGCGTCCGCGGTCGATGCCGGGAAGACGCTCCTGGTGCTCTCCGACCGTGGGGTGGATGCCGACAACGCGCCGATCCCGGCGCTTCTTGCCACGGGCGCCATCCACCATCATCTGATTCGGACGGGCCGGCGGACCCGCTGCAGTCTGCTCATCGAGAGCGGCGAGCCGCGCGAAGTCCACCACTTCTGCCTGCTGATCGGCTACGGGGCCGATATCGTCAACCCCTACCTCGCGCTGGACGCGATCCCCTCCATCCTTGAATCGACCCCGGGCGAGACGCCCGAACGGGGCGATGCCGAGTGGAATTACATCCACGCCGTCGAGAAAGGCGTCCTCAAAGTGATGTCCAAGATGGGCATAAGCACGCTACAGAGCTACCGCGGCGCGCAGATCTTCGAGGCCGTGGGCATCGGTCGAAGCGTTATCGACGCGTACTTCACCAAGACGCCGTCCCGGATCGGCGGCATCACGCTGGACATTATCGCGGAAGAGGTGCGTCTCCGCCATGCGTGCGCCTTCGAGGCGGCGTCGACCGCGTCCCTTGCGGTCATGCATGTCGGCGGCCGCTACCAGTGGCGTCGCAACGGCGAACACCACAACTACAATCCGCAGACAATCGCGCGACTGCAGCAGGCCGTCCGCCAGAACGACGCCTCGTCATTCGCAGAGTTTTCCGGGATCGCCAACACGGAAGCGCGGGAGCAGGGCGCCTTGCGCGGGCTGCTGAAAATCCGCGCCGGCCAGAAGGCCATCCCGATCGAGGAGGTCGAACCCTGGACGGAGATCGTGAAGCGGTTCAAGACCGGCGCGATGTCGTACGGATCGATCAGCTCGGAATCCCACGAGGCGCTCGCGATCGCCATGAACCGCCTCGGCGGCCGCAGCAACACGGGCGAGGGGGGCGAACATCCGTCGCGGTACGACCGTACGGCCCCGCACCGGAGCCGCATCAAACAGGTCGCCTCGGGTCGTTTCGGCGTCACGATGGCGTATCTGGCGAGTGCGGACGAGATCCAGATTAAGATGGCCCAGGGCGCGAAGCCCGGGGAAGGCGGGCAGCTGCCCGCTGAAAAGGTGTACCCGTGGATCGCCCAAGTGCGGCACTCTACGCCTTATGTCGGCCTCATCTCACCGCCGCCGCATCACGACATCTATTCGATCGAGGACCTCGCGCAGCTGATCTTCGACCTGAAAAACGCCAACCCCGAGGCCCGCATCAGCGTCAAGCTCGTGTCTGAAGTCGGCGTCGGCACGATCGCCGCCGGCGTCGCCAAGGGCAAGGCGGATGTGATCCTGATCAGCGGCGCGGACGGCGGCACGGGTGCTTCGCCGATGACCTCGCTGGCCCACGCCGGGCTGCCGTGGGAGCTCGGGCTCTCCGAGACCCACCAGACGCTCGTCCGCAACGGCCTCCGGAGCCGCGTGCGCGTCGAGTGCGATGGCCAGCTGAAGACCGGATTTGACGTGGCCGTGGCGGCGCTGCTCGGGGCCGACGAATTCGGCTTCGCGACGGCGCCGCTGGTCGCGATGGGGTGCATCATGATGCGCAAGTGTCACTTGAACACCTGCCCCGTGGGCATCGCCACGCAGGACCCCGAGCTACGGGCGAAATTTCAGGGCACACCGGAGCACGTGATCCAGTTCTTCCATTTTGTCGCCGAGGAAGTGCGCGCCATCCTGGCCGGCCTGGGCTTCCGCTCGCTCGACGAACTCGTCGGCCGTGTGGATCTGCTCGAGCAGGACATCCCCGCGCACCGCTGGAAAGCCAGCCACCTGGATCTCAGCGCCGTCCTCATGCGGCTCGAAGTACCCCGGATCCTGGCGGATTTCCAGACCAACACGCAGGAGCATGGCATCGCCCGGGTGAAGGATAATGAGCTGATCGCACGCGCGGCCGCCACGCTCGAAACGGGTGAAAAGGATGCCTTCTCGGTGACGATCGAGAACACCGACCGCGCGTTCGGGACCATGCTCAGCAACGCCATCGTGCGCCGGCACGGCCCCGCGGGCCTGCCGGACGGCACGCTGACGATCGACGCCCGCGGCTCCGCTGGCCAGAGCTTTGGCGCCTTCTCCGTTGCAGGCCTGACGCTGCGCGTAGAAGGAGACGCCAACGACTACTTCGGCAAGGGCCTCTCGGGCGCCCGGCTGATCGTCTACCCGCCGGCCAGCGCCACCTTCGCGGCGGAGGACAATATCCTCATCGGCAACGTGGCCCTGTACGGCGCGACGAGCGGCGAGGCGTTTGTGCGTGGCCGAGCCGGCGAGCGGTTCGGCGTTCGTAACAGCGGCGTCCGCGCCGTCGTCGAGGGCGTGGGCGATCACGGGTGCGAGTATATGACCGGCGGATGTGTGGTCGTGCTGGGCACAACGGGGCGCAACTTCGCCGCCGGGATGAGCGGCGGTGTCGCCTATGTGCTGGATGTCGACGGGACGTTTGCGTCCCTCCACTGCAACCGCGAGATGGTGGACATCGAGACGGTGGAGACCGCGGCCGATCAGGCCGAGCTCCGAGGGCTCGTCGAGCGCCACGCCGCCTACACCGGCAGCGTCCAGGCCCGCCGGCTGCTGGCCGCGTGGGAGCAGGCGCTCCCGCAGTTTGTGAAGGTGATGCCGGTGGAGTACAAGCGCGCGCTCAAGCGGATGGCCGCCGGAGAATATGCGACCGTCGAAATCCGGCACGTGGCCGCTTAACTGGGAAGAGGATGCATCTGATGACGAAGAAGAACGAAGATAAATCCAGAGGCTTTCTGAAGTACAAGCGGGAGATGCCGGCGCGGCGCCCCGTCAGTGAGCGCGTGCTGGATAGCGCCGAGGTCTATTTCCCCTTCCCGGAGGAGGCGCTCAAGACCCAGGCGACGCGCTGCATGGACTGCGGCGTTCCGTTTTGCCAGGCCGGCTGCCCCCTGGGCAACCGGATCCCGGACTGGAACCACTTTGTCCACCTCGGTAACTGGAAGGAAGCGTACGACCAGCTCCGAATGACGAACAACTTCCCCGAATTCACCGGTCGCATCTGTCCCGCGCCGTGTGAATCCGCCTGTGTGTTGGGCGTCATCGACTCGCCGGTCACGATCGAGCAGATCGAACGCGAGATCATCGAGATGGCGTTTAAGCAAGGATGGGTGGATGCCGGCACGCCGGCTGTTCGCACCGGCAAACACGTTGCCGTCGTGGGCTCTGGCCCCTCCGGCCTCGCCGCCGCCGACCAGCTCAACCGGGCCGGCCACTGGGTGACGGTGTTTGAACGGGACGACCGGCCGGGCGGACTCCTTCAGTACGGCATCCCCGACTTCAAACTAGAAAAACACGTCGTCGAACGCCGGATCGCGCTCATGGAACAGGCCGGCATCGTGTTCAAGACGGGGGTCCATGTGGGGGTGGGTGCCGATGGAGAGACGCTCAGCGCGTTTGATGCCGTCGTCCTGTGCATTGGCGCCACGAAACCGCGCGACCTGCCCATCCCCGGCCGCGAGACCGACGGCATCCACTTCGCGTGGAATTACCTCTGGCAGCAGAACAAACGTGTCGCCGGCCAGCCGCTGGACCACGTGTCGCCCATCCTGGCGAAGGATAAACACGTCATCGTCATCGGTGGCGGGGACACGGGCAGTGATTGTATCGGAACGGCGAACCGCCAGCAGGCAGCCTCTATCACCCAGTTCGAAGTCTTGCCGATGCCGCCGGAAGGCCGGCCCGTGCACCAGCCCTGGCCGTTTTACCCGATGATCCTTCGCTCCAGTTCGTCCCACGAAGAAGGGGCGGACCGGCACTGGTCGGTCATGACCAAATACTTCGAGACGGAAAACGGCCGCGTCACCGCACTGCATACGGTGAAGACGGAGATCCAGACCGGCCCCGACGGCCGGCCGAAGTTCGTCGAAATCCCGGGCTCGGAAGTCCGCTGGCCGGCCGACCTCGTGTTGCTCGCCATCGGCTACACCGGGCCCGATCCGGACGGCGTCGTCGCCCGGCTGGGCGTCCCGCTCGATGGACGAGGAGCCATCCAGACCGATGGCGCGTACCAGACTCCGGTGCCCGGCGTTTTCGCCGCCGGCGACGGCCGGCGCGGACAGTCCCTCGTCGTCTGGGCCATCTCCGAAGGCCGCGAGGCCGCCCGGGCGGTGGATACGTACCTCGTAGGTTCGAGCCGGCTGCCCACCAAGGGCGGCGGCGACCTGCCCTTTGTGCGGTGATGCGCCACCATCGGCAACACTCCCTCCAATCGATACACACGTGCCTGATTTTGTGAACCAAGCCTATCCGGACAGCCTCGAATCGAGAGCCACGGAGACTCGCGTGACGGTGTTCGGACCGGCTTCCCTGTCCAATCTCGGCCCCGGATTCGACACCATCGGCCTCTGCCTGCAGGCGGATGGGCTGGGCGATACGGTCGAGGCATGGTTGACCGACGAGCCCGGCGTTCGCGTGACGATCGACCCCGCCGGCTTCGGGGCGGATCTTCCGCTCGACCCCGCGCTCAACACGGCCGCCGTCGCCGCGCGGTCGGTGATGATCCGGACGGGGCAGACGGCCGGCATCGCGCTCCACATCCACAAGGGCTTTGCACCCGGTTCAGGCATTGGCAGCTCCGCCGCCAGCGCCGTGGCCGGTGCCTGGGCGGCCAACCTGCTCTCCGGCGGCCTCTGCTCGCGTGAAGACCTTGTCGAGGCGGTGCTGGTAGGCGAGTCGCTCGCTTCGGGCAGCCGCCATGGCGACAACGTGCTGCCGGCGCTGTTTGGCGGCCTCGTGCTGGTGTCGTCGTTTGATCCGGCGCGTTACCGTAAAATCGATATCCCTCAGGATCTCTGGATCGCCGTCGTTCTCCCCCAGGTCCAGGTGCTCACGCGTGAGGCGCGGGCCATTCTGCCGGCGGAGGTGCCGCTTCGGAGCGCCGTCGACAATGCCTCGGCCCTCGCTTTTATGGTCGACGCCTTCCGGGCGGGCGACTGGGAGGAGGTGGGGGATTGGATGATGCGGGACCGGATCGTCGAGCCCGTCCGCGCCACGCTGCTGCCCTGCTACGATGCCGTCCGCATGGCCGCGCTGGAGGCCGGCGCCTATGGATGTGCCCTGACCGGCTCCGGGCCGGCGATGTTCGCCATCACCGACAACCCCTTGCGCGCCGGCGCCATCCAGATCGCGATGGAAGGCGCCAGTCAGCGGATGGGCATCGGGGCAACCGGCTACGTCTGCCGCCCGCACCCCGGAGGCGTGAGCCGTCTCTGACCCTTCATGCCCGCTGTTTCCATGCCCTTTGTCAGCACCCGCGCCACCGGCGGCCCAGTCGTATCCTTTGAAAAGGCGCTCCTCGACGGCCTCGCGCCGGATGGCGGCCTCTACGTCCCGACCCGGATCCCGGCCATCGAGCCGGCCCTCTGGCGAGGGGCGGGATCGATGGGCGATCTGGCGTCGGTGGTGCTCGAGCGCTGGGTCGGCGATGAGTTTGAGCTCGGAACGCTGGACGCCCTGGTGCGTGATGCCCTCCACTTCCCCATCCCCCTCGTGCCCGTGGCCGGCGGCGACTACGGGGAGGAGACCTTTGTGTTGGAGCTGTTTCACGGGCCGACCTTCTCCTTCAAGGACTTCGGCGCACGGACGATGGCGCGGGCGATGGCGTATTTCCTGCGCCGCCGCGGCCGGCGGCTCCGCATCCTCGTCGCCACCTCCGGCGACACAGGCAGCGCCGTCGCCGACGGGTTCGCCGGCCTGGACACCATCGATGTCGTGATCCTCTACCCGAAAGGGAAGGTCAGCCCTATCCAGGAGCGCCAACTTATTCTGAAACGCCCCGGCGTGCGCGCCCTCGCCATCGATGGCGTGTTCGACGACTGCCAGCGGCTCGTTAAGCAGGCGTTCCTCGACCCCGACCTCGCGGCGATTCCCCTCTCTTCCGCGAACTCGATCAACATCGGGCGGCTACTGCCTCAGATGCTGTATTACCTGATGGCCGGGGCGCAGGGAGGCCTCGTCGCGCCGACGTTTTGTGTCCCGAGCGGCAACCTGGGCAATCTCACCGCCGGCCTGCTGGCCTATCGCAGCGGGATGCCCACGCGCGGTTTCATCGCAGCGCACAACGAAAACGACTTCTTCCCGAGGCGCCTCGCCGGTGAAGAGGCCGCGTTTGGCCCGTCCGTCGCGACACCGTCTAGCGCGATGGATGTAGGAGCGCCGAGCAACTTCGAGCGTGTCCAGTGGCTCCTCGATCCCGCCGAACAGCGGCGTCTCATCCGGGGGGAGCGGGTGGATAACGCCGCGACTTTCGCCTCCATGCAGGCGGTTTACCGGGAAACCAGGTATCTGGCCGATCCCCATACGGCCGTCGGGTTCGAAGCCGTCCGCCGCTGGCGCGCGGCGGGAGGGGAAGGACCGGCCATCGTGCTCGCCACGGCCCATCCGGCAAAATTCGTCGAAATCGTGGAAGAGGCGCTCGACATTACGCCGGCAATGCCTGCAGGGCTGGCGGCTTTCCTCGAGGGTGAGACGCAGTTCGATACCCTGCCGGCCGATTACCCGGCTTTTAAGGAGTTTGTGATGGCTCTCTGAGGCCGGACTGCGCGCGCCGGCGTTCAATCACGTCATTCGATTGTACTGGAGCAAGGTACAATGCGCCAAATCCCCATACCCCCCGCTAGGTAATCGCTCTGTCATTTAGACGTCACGAAAGTTAGTTTCGTTTTTTCACAAGATGACGTATGCGCCAGGGCTGGTGAGCCCGGAAAAACGCATAAACCGGAATAATTCTTGTGACACCCTTGAATAGCTGTAGGACATCCCCTCACAATCTACAGTCTGTCCTGCCCCTCGTCGCCCCGTTTTCTTTCATAGTTCCCGCTCAGGGTCCGAATCGATCGATTCATGCTAACTGCGACAACCGATAGATCCCAGCACCCTCCGTCTCGTTTTAAACAAGGTGCCCGAATTGGGTACCATTATTTGGCCCTGTGGCTGTTTGTTGCCCTGGTGGCTCCATCCGCGTCCGGCAATGTGGTAACCGGCGAATTGCGCGTCTGGCACCGGGTGAGCGTATCCTTCACGGGTCCACAGACCAGCGAAACGGCCGCCGTGAATCCATTCTCGGATTACCGGCTCAATGTCACATTCACCCATGCGGCGAGCGGAGCGGTGTACATCGTGCCCGGATTTTATGCGGCCGACGGCAATGCGGCCGAATCCAGCGCGGTATCAGGCGCGACATGGCGGGTGCATTTTGTGCCGGATCGGGATGGGGTGTGGACATATACAGCCTCGTTTCGGACCGGTGCGTTTGTAGCGATCAGTGATCTGGCCACCGCCGGTGTCGCTACGTCGTTTGATGGCGCCTCGGGTTCGTTCACCGTGCTGCCAACCAATAAAACGGGCGTGGACTACCGGGGCAAAGGGCTTCTGCGGTACGTGGGCGGCCACCACTATCAGTTCGCCGGCAACGGTGAGTACTACATCAAGACCGGCGCCGACACGCCCGAGAACTTGCTCGCCTACGCCGATTTCGACGGCACGTTCGATACGGTGTGTAATACCGAGCCCATCAACAACTCGATCCACTACTACACGCCACATGTCGACCACTGGACGGCCGGCGATCCTACCTGGAAGAGCACAAAAGGCAAGGGCCTCATCGGCGGGCTCAATTACCTCAGCAGTGTGGGCGTCAACAGCGTCTACTTCCTGACCTACAACCTCGACGGAGGAGACGGCTGTGACGTGTGGCCTTGGACCACCAATACGGTGCGCGACCGCTTCGACGTCAGTAAACTCGAACAGTGGGAGAAGGTGTTCAGCCACATGGATGCAAAAGGCATCCAGCTGCACATGGTGTTGAGCGAACGCCAGAATGGGAAGGCTATCGGTCCTATCGGCGGCGCGGATAACAGTGGGCTCAACGACATCCGCAAGTTGTATTATCGCGAGCTCGCCGCGCGCTTCAGCCACCATCTGGCGTTGCAGTGGAATCTGGGTGAGGAGAACACGAACACCGATCCCCAGAAGCGCGAATTCGCGGCGTTTATTCGGAAGATCGACCCCTACGATCATCCGATCACGGTTCACACGGGCGATGGTGCGGCCTTCGACTATTACGACGCCCGTTTGGGCGATCCAGCGTTCGAGGCGACTTCGCTCCAGGCGCTCGGCACCGAATACAACGCCCTCGCCATCCACCACCGCACGAACAGCGCTCAAGCCGGCCGCAAATGGGCCGTTTATGGCGACGAACAAGCCCCTAACGCCGGCAACGAACGCGCCGACGAACTGCGCAAAGGACCGCTCTGGGGCAACTTGATGGGGGGCGGCGCCGGCGTCGAATGGTATACGGCATTCGACCTCGGATTGGAAGACTGGAGCCGCTTCTTTTTGCTCTGGGAGCAGATGCGGTATGCGCGCACATTCTTCGAGACCCATCTACCCTTCGAGGAGATGGAGCCAATGAATGCGCTCACGGTGAACGTGGACGACTTTGTCTTCGGCAAAGACGAGGAGATGTATGCGGTCTACCTGCCGGCCGGCGGCACCGCGCTGTTGAATCTGGCGGGGGTGAGTGGAACATTTGATGTGTTCTGGTACAACCCGCGCACGGGCGGCGAGCTGAAGACGAGTAGCGTACAGAGCGTCGTCGGTGGTGCGATTGTGTCCCTCGGCCTCCCGCCGTCGGAGACCAATAACGATTGGGTCGCTCTCGTGAAGTCGACGGATGCCCCGGCCAACCTGCCGCCCGTGGCGTCGTTTACGTATGGCGCGGAGGCCGGCAATCCGCTGACCGTCCTGTTTAATGGCTCGTCCTCCAGCGATCCGGATGGAACGATCGTCAGCCACCACTGGACCTTCGGCGACGGGAAGTTCGTCACCGAGACGAACCCGGCGCATACCTATGCTGCGGCCGGGACGTACGAAATCTCTCTGACCGTCACCGATGATGATGGCGCGATCGCGACCGTTCTCGGCAGCGTGTCCGTCTCGTCGTCGACGAATCTGCCGCTCGTTTCACTGAGCATCACCGCCTTTACCTCGGCCGAGCCGGGCGGGACGGGAAATAATGGGAAGATCCAGGTGGCGCGCACGGGGGATCTCAGTCTCCCGGTCACCGTGCAGTTTGCTTTCGGGGGCGTCGCCGTGATGGGGGTAGATTATGAGGCGATCAATGACAATCTGACCCTCTCCGCCGGCGACAACATCTCTAACTTCGCCGTCAAACCGATCGATGATGTTCTCTTCGAAGGCACGGAATCCGTGATTATTACCCTCCTACCGGGTGCAGGGTATGCCATCGATCCGCTCGCCGGGGTGGTGCTCCTTGATCTGCTGGATAACGACTCGGCCACCGACCTCGATCCGCTCTACCGTGTAAACGCCGGCGGCAACGCCGAGAGCGACGAGGTGCTCGTGTGGGATCGCGATACAAAAAACAAGCCCTCCGATTACGTCAATGCGGGCACTGGGGATAACGCGACGAATCGGTACACCTTCAATGGGGTGAACAACACCTCCGCGCCTACCGGTTTGTTCGGCTCGCGCCGTTGGGACCCTGCCGGCAGCGCCGAAATGCAGTGGGACTTCTCGGTGTCGCTGGCCGGCCTGTACGACATCCGCCTCTACTTCGCCGAAACGGACAACGCGACGGATGCCCCGGGCGACCGCATCTTCGATGTGTCCATCGAGGGCGCCGTCGTCCTGGATAATTACGATGTCGTGGCCGATGTGGGGATGCAGACGGCGGTCATGCAGCGCTTCGTCGTCAACGTGTCGGACGGGAATATCGACATCGATTTTGGCCACGTATACGATAATCCCTTCGTCAGCGCCATCGAGATCCTTCCGACCGCCGGCACGAGCACGGGCTCTACGTCGGTCGGCGATCGGCCGGCGATCAACCGTTCGTTTGCGCAGGTGATCGGAGAAGATTGGAGCCTGGTGGGCGTCCCCATCGCGGTGAATGCCATCGGGATGCCGGTGCCGCAGGAACAGCAGCAGGCGCTGGCCTATGAAGGGGCCTCGTATCTGGACGTGCGCACGCTCGTCGCCGGCCGGGGCTACTGGATGCGGGCCGAGACCGACCTCGTTCGTGCGTTTGATGGGTTGCGGATGGATTCGGTGGCTGTAGCCGTCGAGGCCGGCTGGAATCTCATCGCCGGTCCCTCATGTTCGGTCGACATCGACGCTATCGATGGCGGCGACGTGCTCGTCCCGGAAACGCTGTATGCCTACAGCGCGGACCGGGGCTACCACGCCATGCGCCGGCTCGAGCAAGGTGTCGGCTACTGGGTCATGGCCCGTGCTGATGGGGAGTTGCATATGGTTTGCCACGCCCTCGCGACGACCATCGAACCCGTGGAGGCCGACGCCGCGCTGGAGTCGTTCGGGCAACTGCGCCTGAGTGATGCCAACGGGGCCAGCCAACTGTTGTTTTTTGGGGGTGAGATGGACGACGCGGCGCAATTGCGGCACGCCCTGCCGCCAAAGCCGCCGGCCGATATGTTCGATGCGCGGTTCTCGAATCAGGGCGGGTTGTCTGAGGCGACCAGCGCCATCATCGAACTCCGGAGTAGCGCCTTCCCGATCCAGCTGGATCTGGATCGCTTGCCGCGTGTCGCCGGCGGAGAGTATGTCGTCACCCTGCTCAAGGGCGGTCGTGAGGTGGAAGATATCCACGTCTCCGCGGGCGAGCCTGTTCTGATCGAAGACTTCACCGTCGAAGCGCTGAAGCTTCAGCCGGCCGACCAGTGGGCCGCTGCCCTGCCGGAGGCCTTCTCGGTCAGTGGCAACTTCCCCAATCCGTTTACGGCCTCGACAGCCATCGTCATGGATCTGCCCGACGCGGCCGACGTGGCGGTGGAGGTGTTCGACCTTATCGGGCGTCGCGTGGCGAGTGTTCCGGCGCAGGCGCTGGACGCCGGCCGCGGCCGGCGCGTCGAGATCGATGCCGATGGGTTGGCCTCGGGTGTGTACCTGTACCGGGTAGAAGCGCTCATGCCCGGCCATACGGCTAC
>JAWXAX010000169.1 GCA_034439735.1 Rhodothermales bacterium
CCCCTCCATCGCCGCCGCCGTCCCCTCCATCGCCGCCGTCCCCTCCATCACCGCCGCCATCACCACCGTCACTTGGCGCCACGCCGCTGCCGGAGAGGGTGACGTTCAACTGACCCCGGTTGGGGTCGTTGCTGGTCACCCGAAGTGTGGCATCCTTGCTACCGGCCGTCGTCGGGGCGAACGCCAGATCGACGACGGCTGATGCGCCCGGGTTGAGCGTCAGCGGCGCGGGGTTCTGGAGGATAGTGTAGGGTTCGGGGTTGTCGCCCGTCAGGGTAAGGCTCGAAATCGAGAGGCTCGCATTGCCGTCGTTGTGGAGTGTCACCGGGAGCGTTTTGGACGCGCCGGGCTGCACGGATCCGAAGCTGAGCGAGGCCGGCGAAACGCGTAGTTCGGGCTGCGTCATCACACCGGACGTGCTGCGGATGAGCGCCACCCAGTCCGAATCCGCCGTCGATGGCGGGTTGCCGATCGCCGCGGCGCTGGAGCCAGAAACCGTTTGCACGGTGCCCGTTTGCAGCGCCCCGCCCGTGCGGGGATTGTACCAGCGCACGCTGTAATCGCCGCCGGCAAGGTTGGCCGTTGCGGTGCCGCCCGAGGGTAGATAGATCGCGTAGACGTCGCCCGGGCGGGCGAACACATAGTCGTCGCCGCGGCTGGTGAGCGCATCCATGGGGTTCATGTCATGGAAGGGCAGGTATGCCTGGAAGAATTCGAGGGCGTAGCGGGTGAAGTTCCACATCGCGTCGCGGGTGCGGAAGTCCTCGGCGTTGAGGTCGTGATTATCGAAGTCGTACCCGAAGTACCACTCGACGCCGGCGCCGCCGGCCATAAGGGTGCCCCAGAGGGCCTGCTTGCGGATCTCGCTGTGATTATTGTTGGATCCGTCCGGGGTGACGCCCAGGTTGTAGGGACCGGTTTCATCGAGCGATACGATCCAGGGGCGGCCCGAGGCCGACTCCTCGCGCCACTTCACCACCTCGGCATGGACGAGCTCGGGTCGCTTGATCTGGAGGGAAGGGCCGTCGAACGTATCGTGGTTGAGGAGCGGACCGTAGACTTCGTCGTACTGCCCGGGATAGGTGTGCACTACCACCGGATGTTCGTACGGGTCGATGGCCTTGAAGTAATCCGCGTAGTCCCGAAGCTGAGCAATCGTATTGCCGTTTTCCTCGCCCAGATTCCAGGTAATCGCGTGGTGATGACCGAAGCGGGCGACCAACTCACGGTAGTAGAGCTTCCGGATGCGACCGAGGTCGCCTCCGTTCAGGAGCTGTTCGTTCTCCGTTTCCTGGGTCTGGACGTGCAGCATGATGCCGAGCCGGTCCATGTGGCTGAAGACAATCTCCCACTGCGCCAGCTTCGACACGTCGTAGGCGGTGCGGTCGCCGGGCGCCGGCCACGGCCAGACGTCCTCGCCATCCCCCTCCACGTTCATCGTGAGGAAGTAGACCGAGTTCATCCCCTTGGAGGCGAGGTAGTTCAGGGCGCCGACGATACCCTTGCCTTTGCCGCCCTTCCAGGTCGGGTCGCCGAGCTGCCAGTCCGCCACGTGGGCGTTATAGGACTTGGTGAAGTCGGTCCCGCCGCCATTAAATGTAGCGTCGAACTCCTCGTAGGCGAGGAAATTCTCCGGGCTATCGGCGCCGCCTTTGATGAAGTATTCGCCGTTGTCGAACTGAAGGTAATGGCCGCCAACGTAGCGGAGTTTGCCTTTGCCCCGGAAGTCCGCGCCCGCTTTATCCGTGTCGGAGACCGTGAAGGATCCGGAGAGGCCGTCGTAGGCCGTGGCGGCGCCGGCCGAGACGGCGGTATCGATCGCCACATCGGTGCCGGAGCGCATGGAGACCGTGTAGGTCCAGGTACCGGTCTGGTCAGGCACGAAATGAGCGCGCCACTGTTTGCCGGCCGACGCGCCCGTTTCCGCGGCATTGCCGTCGGCGGCGAAGTAGCCAGGCACGCGGTAGCTGCGGCTGCCCTGCGTGAAGACCATTTCGAACCGATAGTCCAGAAACGGGTTCGGCGTTCCTCCTTCACTGGCCTGGGGGCCGTCGAGGGTGAAGGTGATGGGGTGCCATTTCTTCTGCTCGCCGGTGACGGCGATCTCGCCCGGCGTATCCTCGTTCCCGCCACCGCCTGCGGCGCCCCTGGCGGACTCCGGGTGGGCGATGCTCAGCGGGTCGGTGACGCTATCGAGGTACAAGTGGATACGGTCGATGCGCACGTTCTTGGAGCGGGCGGAAACGTAAAACGTGTGCTGGCCGGCCGAGAGCGTGTATCGGGGGTTGAGAAATTCGCCCGAGGATGGCTCGAGGAAGCTATGAAACGTGAAGCCCTCGTCCATCCGGGTGCCAGGGTGGAAGGTTTTGATCCACTCCCCCGATTCACCCATCCGGGTCCAGAAGTCGTTTTCCTGATCGCTGGCCGGCGAACCCTGGTGAGATAGCCGCAGGCGGAGGTTGTATTCCCCCGGTGTAGCAATCTGGACGGTGTAAGCCAGTAGCCCGTTGCCGGGATCGTTAAAAAAGTTATCGCCATTCCAGCGGATATAGCCGTTGCCGGCGTATCCCGCTTCGCTGCTTTCGAAGCGCCAGTCGCCGGCGAGCGCGATGGTTTCGGCCTCGATGACAACCAGGCCATCGGCTTCAATGAAGGCGTTGCTCTGCGCGCGAGCTACGCCAGGAACGAGGAACAGGGAGAGCGCGAGCGACCAAAAGAGGAAACTGGCGGCCCGCTTCATAGAAAGGACGTACGTAGTCATAAACCTCATTGATGACTGAACGCGAACGTTCGACAGGAATGGTTTTTTTCCTTGAGGTGATTGGGGAGGCGTCAGATAGTGCCAGCCCACCCGTGGTGATTTAGCCAGGTGGGGCGGCGCGACGGGCAATGCGTCGGGCGAATGTGCGGCGGGGGGCAGATTCATCAATCCGTTTGTCAAACGTCGTGCCAGAACAGCGCGAAGGAAGCCGGCGCCAAGACTGGAGAGTGTGATCGCGATTTGTAGCCAATGCGAGGGGTGCATAGATCATGTGGAATACAGGGGAAAAGCGAAATCACCTGTGAATTCTACCCGGTTTACTTTTTTGGACGCCGGCGCCGGCCGGCCGATCACGCGTCGTACCATGGTGGGTGTCAGATGATGAGAGGGCGATCAGAAAGCCCACGCGAGCGGTCGACGCCTCCGCTTTGGGGCGTGCTCTGCGCTTTTGGCGCATGGGGGCACACGCTTTATAGCTGAGTCTCAATGCGGGACGGGAGCGGTTGCGGGTGTCGTTTTCACCCTGTATGGGCACGATCTATGCATGGAAGGGTAGGGAGGGATCTTTTGTGGACCCCTACGTCCCTGGCGACGTTAAATCAGCCTCTCATGCTCAAAAAATCGCACACGATCATGCATGTACGGTATACATATAAAATGCTCCCCCGTCTCTTACTACTGCTGCTGCTCT
Source organism: Rhodothermales bacterium (assembly GCA_034439735.1). Taxonomy (NCBI): domain Bacteria; kingdom Pseudomonadati; phylum Rhodothermota; class Rhodothermia; order Rhodothermales; species Rhodothermales bacterium. Next base: position 3,453 of record JAWXAX010000169.1, read on the forward strand.
ATAGCCAGTCTGCCGCGGGGCAGGGTACGTTCGGGATCGGCAGCACCTCGGCCGTGCTGGGGCAGCCGCTCGTGGATGCCGTAAGTGGCTCCCAGGCGGAGGTAAGCAGTGCGTTCGGGGCATCCGGCACGGTGCTCGTCTTCTGGGGCAACCAGTGCGTCTGGTCGCAGCGTTATGAAGCGCGGCTGAAACAGGCCATGCGTCAGGCGGTGCAAAACGGGCTAGCCGTCGTGCTTGTAAATGCGAACGACCCGGTGGCCTTCCCACGGGAAAACGCCGAGGAAAGCCAGCAAATGGCCCGTCAGATGGGCGTTGAGCATTACTTTCTGGATACCGACGGCGGCCTGGCGCGCGCGTTGGGTGCGCAGCGTATTCCGCATGTGTTTATCTTCGATGGAGGCAAGCAGCTTGTTTACGCCGGCGCCATCGACGACAGCCCGGGCGATGTGGCACTGGTGCAAAAAAACTATCTGTCGGACGCACTGGCCGCGCTGCGCGCCGGCTCCGCGCCTGATCCCGCCGAGACACAACCGTTCGGATGCCGCATCAAGTTATGACGATCGACGCGGTGGAAGCGGATTTCCACCGCCTGGCGCCGGGTGAGGATGTACGGTTCGCGGCGATGCTCCAGACGGTCGTGACACATCAGCAGGCCTGTAATCCAATTTATGGCCGCTATTGCATGTCGTTTCCTGACTGGGAGGCGCCGTTGCTCCCGGTCGAGGCGTTTAAACATGGGGTGCTGGCCAGTTGTGCGGCGCCGGAGGTCGTGTTTGAGAGTAGTGGGACGGGCCAGGGGGCGCCCGGGCGGCACTATGTCTGCAAGACGACCGTCTACGAGCGCTCGTTTGTCGAACACTTCAGGGCCGCGTTCGGCGAGGGGCCGTTCACGCTCGTGGCGCATCTGCCGCATTATGCGTCCCGAGGCGGAGCGTCTTCCTTGCTCTACATGGTGCGAGGGTTGATCGAGCGATTCGGCGATGCGGCGAGCGGGTTTTTTCTGGAGGATGACGCCCTTTTCCATCGTGCGATCGTGCACAGCACACACGTCGGCACGCCGTTCATTCTGTTCGGGGCAGCGTTCGGACTGCTCGATCTCGTGGAGCAGGGTGCGCCGCGGTTGCCTGAGGGCGCCCGCGTGATCGAGACCGGTGGGATGAAAACCTATCGCCGCGCCATCGGCCGGCCGGCGTTGCACGAGCACCTGGCGGCCGGCTTTGGCGTCGCCCGGAGCCAGGTGGTGAGTGAGTATGGGATGTGCGAGCTGCTGAGCCAGAGTTACACGCGGGGCGAGGAGTCCTTTTTTGCGCCACCCTGGGTGCGCATGCGGGTGGTCGACCCCGGAAACCCTCGCGTGGAACAACCGGACGGTGTTGAAGGCGCGCTGGCCGTGGTCGATCTCGCCAATATGTACTCCGTGAGCGCTCTGCTCACCCAGGATCGGGCGGTACGGGTCGGGGACGGGTTTCAGGTGCTCGGCCGGCTCTCCGGCGCCGAGTTGCGCGGCTGTAATTTTCTTTTAGAACAATTGCGATGAACGGTGGTACCCGGTGCCGTCAGTGGCATCTGAAATCCCATCTATCCCGAAGGACTCCGTAAGGACACCGCATGGAACCCGATACCCTCACGGCTCCGGAAGAGGTGATGGAGGACGATACGCTCACGATCTTCCTACCCAATTACCACGTCATCCTGCTTGACGACAACGAACATTCGTACGAATATGTGATCGAGATGCTGATGAAGCTGTTCGGGCACAGCCAGGAGACTGCGTATCGGATGGCGGTCGATGTCGATCGGCAGGGGCGTGTGGTGGTGGATACGACCACGAAAGAACGCGCGGAGTTGAAGCGCGACCAGATCCATGGCTACGGGGCGGACTGGCGGATCGCGCATAGCCGGGGATCGATGTCCGCCCTCGTAGAGCCGGCCGAATAGATGGCCTGACCCTCGTATGTTGCCGGTGCTGCGGGCATGTGCCGGAATAGACTGTTAAATGTCCGGAATATGACGTAAACACGGGATAGCGCCGGCATAAAGACCGTAGTATACTGGCCTTGTGATCTATCGGAACCGGGAGCCTGTCTTTATTCCCGGAAAGATCCACAGGCAGAGATCTCTAGGGGTAGGGTCTCTGCCCTTTTTTTGTTTATGTCCTTTCGACTCGTTCGCCGGGTAGTTTCACACGGTCAATTCACTGACGTCATTTCACCAGGATCAGCGAGCGCGTGTGGGCGTGTCGGCCGGCTTCGAGCCGGTACATATACACCCCGCCCGGCAGGTCGCCGGCGTCGAAGGTGACCTCATGCCGGCCGGCCGGGAGGGCGGCATCGACGAGGAGTCGCACTTCGCGGCCTAGCAGGTCGTACACCGCGAGGCGTGCCGGGCCAGCGACGGGCAGGTCATAGGAGATCCGGGTGGTGGGATTAAAAGGGTTGGGATAATTCTCATGGAGCGCATAGGCCGACGGGGCGAGGCGATCGACCGATACGACCTCCGAGTACGCAAACGTTCCGTCGAAGTCGATCTGCCGGAGCCGGTACCACAGCACGGCGGCGCCATTCGGGGCGTCGCCGTCGGCGAAGCGGTAGGCGCGGGGTTCGAGCGTAGTGCCGCTGCCGGCCACCTGTCCGATGGGTGAAAACGTGAAGCCGTCGATGGAGCGCTCGACATCGAAGCCGGCGTTATTCGTTTCCGAGGCGGTCTCCCAAGAGAGGTGGATGGTCTGGCTGTCCGCGAGGGCGGTGAAGCGCGTCAATGAGACGGGCAGGGTTGTGTTGTCGGTGAAGAAGAGTCGGTTGGAATCGACGACCCGGTAGGAGGTGGTGGGCGAGGCCCAGTACAGGGCGATCTCGGTGCGGCCTGTCGTCTCCAGGAGTTCCACCTTCAAGGGATACATATAGTCGGCCTGGAGGGCTTTACTGCCCGAGGTATAGGTATAGCCACCGGCGTCCCAGGTATCAACGACGAGGTCGCCATCGATCCAGACGCGTGCGCCATCGTCCGCGCCGACCGTGAACGTGTAGGTCTCGGTATGTTCGGGTTGGATATAGCCGGTCCACCGGACGGTGAAGTTATCCGCCGAAAGCCTGTCGATAGGGACACCTTCGCCCCAGTTGTAGGCAATCCGGGGCTCCATGCGCACTTCCGGCACGCCGGTAAACGAGGTGCCCTTGAAATACTCCGCCCTGAGCCCCGTGACGGCGCCACCCGGGACGGGCAGCACGACGATCGGGAGTCCGATGCGGTCCTCGACGCCGTTCGATGTGACGATGGAGAGGCTCGGGTGGTAGTAGCCGGCGCGGGCGTAGGTGTGGCGGTTTGTTTGTCCGTACGCCTGCACCCCATCGCCAAAATCCCACTGGTAGCTGGCGATGGAGCCGGCGGTGCTGGTGGCGCCGGAGGCGTCGAATGAGTAGGCGAAGGACGTCTCGTCGGTCGAGAAGGCCGTGAAGCGTGCGGTAGCGCTGGCGCCGGCGGGTTTGTGCTGGACCAGGGCGACCCAGTCGTCTTTGGTCATCGTGGGCGCCGGCCCGAGGGCGCGAACCCCTCCGCCGCTCACTTCGCGGACGCTTCCGAAAAACGGCGCGCCGCCCAGGCGCGGGTTGAACCACTTCACGGAGTAGACGCCGGTTTGTCCTTCCAGATTGAGCGCCACCTGAGCATTCGCGCGGCGGAGGTAGACGGCGTAGACTTCGCCCGGTCTGGCGAATACGAGGTGGTTTTCGTCGGAGGTCAACCCGGTCTGCGGCGTCATTTCCGGGAAGGGGAGATAGGTGTGAAAAAAGTCGAGCGCATACCGCGTCTGGCGCCATATCTCCTCGTAGGGCCGGAAGTCCTCGGTCTTATAGTCGTACCGGGTGAGCGCGTCGTCGCCGAAGAACCACTCGACGCCGGCGCCGCCGGCCATCAGGTTGCCCCAGAGCACCTCCTGGCGCACTTTGTCGACGTTATAGTCCTCGCCCCATGGACGAATGCCCTTTTTCCAGCCGCAGCACTCGTCCATCATGATAACCCACGGCTTGCCGGCGTTGTCCGCGTTGGTATACCAGAGTTTGGTGTTGTTATATACCTTCAGGTCACCGGAATAGGCGCCTCCTTCGTGGATCTGAAACGAGATGCCGGAAAAAGACGGGTGACCCAGGAGGGGGCCGTAGATGGATTCGTAGTTGACGGTGCCGGGGAACGAGTGCGCCATGACGGGGTGGTCATAGGCGTCGAGCGCATCGATGTAATCGATGTACGCCTTGCGCTGCGCATCGGTATTGCGCCCCTCAAGCAATTCCTCGCCGATATTCCACATGACAGCCGGATGGTACCCGAATCGGGCGACCATTTCACGGTAATAGAGCTTCCGGTTTCGCCCGAGTTCGCCGTTGTCGAGCAAGAGATCGTTGTCGACTTCCTGAAGTGCGATGTGGATCAGCAATCCTTTCTGCTGCATGTGGCGGAAGAGCACATCCCACTGGGCCAGTTTGGAGACATCGTACCGGTCATGGATTTCGGGCGCGATCCAGGGCCAGACATCCTCGTTGCCGAAGTCTTCCGCGTCGCGCAGGCCCAGGTTGACGAAGACAAAAAAGGCGCTATTGACTCCTTCCGAAGCCAGATAGTTGATGGCGCCGATGAGGCCCTTGCCCTTGGTGCCTTTCCAGACGGGGTCGCCGGCGCGCCAGTCCGCGACATGGGATGGATACGACTTGACGAAGCTGGGGGTCGACAGGCTGCTGGTGCCGTCGATATCTGCGTACGCGAGCAGGTTTTCGGGGCTATTGGTACCTGCCTTGAGGTACCAGGACCCATCGTCGAAGCGCAGGTAGGGCTGATCGATGTAGCGTAGGATGCCGCGGCCCCGAAAGTCCGGCGCCGTTTTGTCGGACGCGTCTACGACGAACAGGCCGGCCAGCCCGTTGGCGCCGACAGGTAGGCCACCCGACGCGTCGTCCGCCACGGCTATATCCGTCCCCGAGACAAAGGACACCGTGTAGCTCCAGGTACCCGTGGTGGGCGGAGAGAAATGGGCGAGCCAGACGTCGCCGGCCGTGGCGGAGGACTCGCGGGCGTTTCCATCCGCCGCGAAGTACCCCGGTACGATGTAGGTCACCGCGCCCTGACGGAAGGTGACATCTACCCGATAATCCGAAAACGGGTTGATCGCACCGGCTTCACTGGCCTGGGGCCCGGTCATGCGCAGCGTGATGGGATGCCATCGCTTGAGCTCTCCCGAAACCGTGACCTGGGCCTCCGCCGGCCGAGCGGACAACCCCGACAATCCGATGAGCAGCGTAAGTGCAAGAAGGGGAGGGACGACGTAAAACACAAAAAAATGACGTACTGGGGGCATGAGACGAACCAGTGCCTGGGGCATTTCGTGAAGGGAAGATCGGAGCCTATCCTACGTGAACCGGGGGGTAGGGGAAGTAGGCTGTGAGGTGGGTCGTCGAGTAAAAGAAGTCGAGTAAAAGAAGTCGAGTAAAAAATAAGGGGCCGGCGAATCGACGCGTTTGTGCGCTGGCTTATTAGGATATGTACTTTCGGCGCAGTAGTGAACGGAAGAAACGCGGCCTGGCGCGCAAGGTTCATTCCGGAAGGGAAGGGTGGTTTCGTGTGTCTTCCGTGCCGTATATTCACGTCGCATCGCCCCGCCCGAATTCGATCCCTGTCCCCATGCCTCCTGTCCATCGCTGGATATTCGCCCTGGTGCTGGCGTTGTCGCCTGCGCGCGCCGGCTTCGCGCAGGATGAGGAAAAGCCTATTCAGGTCTTCGGTTATTTCCAGAATGTGTTCCAGCACGAGGTGTTTCAGAACGGTCCTGATAACAATTCGTTTGCGGCGCAGCAGCTCAATCTTTTTTTCCAGAAGGACATTTCGCACCGGTTTCGGTCGTTTATCAACTTCGAGTTTTTGAACAACTTCTCGTCGAGTGAGGCCTGGGGCGCGGCGAACTTAAAGGAGGCGTGGATCCGGTACGACCACAGCCCGGCCTTCAAGCTGAAATTGGGGCTGCAGACGCCGGTCTTTAATCATCTCAACGAGATCAAGACCCGCACGCCGTTACTGCCGTACATCGTCCGGCCGATCGTCTACGAAACGTCGCTCGAGGATGTGATCCGGCTGGATGAATATGTGCCGGAACGGGGCTTTCTGCAAGCGTATGGGACGCTGGCGCTGGGCCGGCGGCACGCGTTTGACTATGCGCTGTTTGCCGGAAACAGCCCGAACATTCGCACGGATCGAAACCTGGGGCAAACCGGGGTGGATACGACGACCAACGTCCTCGTCGGCGGCCGCCTGGGTGTCCGGCTTAATGAATGGGTCCCGCGTATCTCGGAGATCAAGGCCGGCGTTTCGGTGGCCACGGACCGCGTCAACTACTTTCGGGATGTCGGCGACATGCTAAGCATCAAGGAGGACGAAATTGAACAGTACCGTGCGGCCCTGACGATGGTGCCGCGCACGCGCGTGGGGGTGGATGTGTCGGTGTATCTGGGCCGGCTGTATCTGGAGGCGGAGGGTATCTCGGCGCTGTTTCAGGTGCCGAACGACCTGTTGGATCTACATCGCGTTTTCGGCTACGCCACGCTCGGCTATGTAGCGAGCGAACGCCTCGAGTTTTACGTCAGCTACTGGCGCACCGACGAGGACGCGCTCATCGTAAACGATGCCTTCGATCCCACGAACACGGTCGTTCAGCGGGTCACGCTAGACATCCCGACCGCCGGCGTGCGGTATGTGGCGAACGAGCGCGTGGTGTTTAAAGCGCAAATCGCCTATGTCGATCTGCGGCGTGCGGAGACGTTCAGCGACGAGCAGGGCATTGCGGGCCCCACGACCGCCCGTACCGACCAACGATTAACCGTGTTCGCGCTTGGCGCCTCGGTCTTTTTTTAGCCATCGGTTTGATTTTCCCACGGATGAAGGGCTTGCTGAGTCTGATAACGCTTATGCTGCTTGCGACCCCCGCCTTCGGGCAGGTGGTCGTGGTGGCGCATGCGTCCGTGCCGGCGGATTCGATCAGTAAAAACGAGCTGTTACGGCTCTTTTCGGGCGACATCGAGCACTGGGCGGACGGCTCGCCGGTGATCGTGGTGGACCTGGCGGAAAAGGGCGCCGTGCGGGATTCGTTTTATGCGTACCTCGGCAAAACGTCCTCCCGGATGCGGTCCGTCTGGCTCAAACGGAAGCTGACGGGCGAGGGGGAGTTGCCGCACTCCATCGAATCCCAGGAAGAACTGATCGACGTGATCAGCCAGACCGCCGGCGCCATCGGTTTTGTCAGTCGCGAGTTGACCAACGGGCACCCGGAGATCAAGGTGCTGATCGATTCCATCCCGATGACGGAATAAGCCCTGGAGATGAAACGATTTCGCGATTTTCGGCTCGGGGTCAAACAGCGGCTCGGGATGGGGGCGATGCTGCTCATCCTGGCCATCGTGAGTCTATTCGCGATCGTGCAGATGGATCGGCTGGGTAAGGAGATCGACGAGATCAACTCCCTATCGATTCCCAGCATGATCGCACTGTCTTCGATCAACCTGGACGTGTCGACATTGAGGAGTTATCAACTCCAGTTCGCGATCACGCGGCGCCAGGAGGATCGCGAGGCGCTGTCGGCGAGTATGGCCACACTGATCGACTCGATCACGGCCAACCGCGACACGTACGACCGTCTGGCGTCGGTGACGCCGCGGCTCGAGCCCTTCGATGCGCAGCGGGATAGCCTGTACGAATCGTTCGACGAATACTGGGACGATTATCAGGCGTCGTTTATGGAGTTGTTGTTTGGCACCGAGGAGTCGACGGATCTTTATGTCGAGGTGCTCGCCGGCGCAGGAGACACGTATGTCTCGGTCAGCCAGTCGCTCGAAGCGCTGATCGATGTGAACAAACAACGCTCGGCGTACGCAGCGCTGCGGGCGCAGACGAACTCCGTACACTCCCGGCGCATCATCATCCTGGCGCTGATCGTGACGATCGTGTTATCGTTGATGCTTTCCGCCATCCTCATCCGTTTCGTGACGCATCCGATTCGAAAGCTAGAGGAAGCGGCGCAGGAGATCGCGCGGGGCCGGCTGGATGTGCAACTCGACGTTGATTCCGACGACGAAATCGGCGGCCTGGCCCGATCGTTTAACCAGATGACGGCTTCCCTGGCGATCGCCCAGCAACAACTCCTCATCAAAGAGAAACTCGCCTCGCTGGGTCAGCTGACGGCCGGCATCGCGCATGAAATCAAAAACCCACTCAACTTCGTCAATAACTTCGCTGTTCTTTCGGTCGAGATCGTAGATGAGTTAGAAGAGGTCGTGACTCGACACGCCGCGGCGATGCCTCCAGAGGATCAGAAACAGGCGCTGGAGTTGATGGCCGATCTGCGGATGAACGCGGGCAAAATCGCCGACCATGGCCGGCGTGCGGACGGCATCGTGCGTGGGATGTTGCTGCATTCGCGCGGGGCTCAGGGCGAGCGGCAACCGATCGATGTAAACGCGTTTGTCGATGAGAACACCACGCTCGCCTATCACGGTATTCGGGCGGAACAGCCGGACATGACCGTCGATATCGTCCGCCAGTTCGACGCCGAAGCCGGCCGGGTGGTCGCCGTGCCCCAGGACATCGGACGGGTGCTCATCAATTTGCTCAATAACGCCTTCTACGCCGTCCATGAGCGGTCGAAGGAGCCCGGTTTTGTGGGACCGCCAAGGGTGCGCATCGAAACACGCAACGGGGAGGACGGCGTGAGTGTATCGATTGCCGACAACGGGGGCGGCATCCCGGAGTCGCTGCGCCACCGCATTTTTGAGCCTTTTTTCACGACCAAACCCACGGGCGAAGGCACCGGGCTTGGCCTCTCGCTCAGTTACGATATCATCACGCAGGGACACGGCGGCACCCTCACGCTGGACACGGCCGTTGGGCAGGGGACGACGTTTACGATCTGGCTACCGCGGGGCGGAACGTTTTAAGGTGCACAGTGCAAAGTTGGATTCCATTAAACCTCGAACCTCGAACGTTAAACCTACAGATAATCCTCCAGCCAGTCTTCGGGTGTGGAGAGGGCGCCCGATTCGAAGCGGTTGGCTACACAGCGCCGGCCGTCGCTTTTGCGGGCGAGTAAGAGGACATGCGTACCCCATCGATCCCGATCCGGTGATAGTCGGGAAATTTCGGAGAGTGGCACCACACGCAACACGGTGTAGGCCTCACCCTGAACGTCCAGCGTGTCGCCTACCTCGATAGGGGACTGCATGCGAGTGGGGAGCGCAAAATGGTAGTGCGCCAGGCTGCACCGGATGGACGGCGCAGGACGGGCAAGGGCAGGATTGAGGTCGAAAAGGCGCGTCGTGGGCCGAGGTTGAAACTAAACGAAAGCGGTCCGGCGTCATCGAGGCCGGCGCCATAAAACGCATCGGGAGAGGGTCTTGAACGAACGAAGGATGAGCGCCCTTTTCGTGAGACGGAACATAAGAAATTGCTTATTGAGAAACACGTGGAAATTGTATCGTCCTTCGGGGCATTAGTCTACCACCACGAACGCCCGCCTCGCCGTCCTCCCCCCGGCTTCCAACACCACCTGGTACACGCCGGCCGCAAGCCGCGTGGTATCCAGCATGTGCTGGTCGATGCCGGCCCGGGACGCCAGCCCCGTATGTCGGTACCTCACCCGCCCGAGGGCGTCGACGACCGACAGGGTGACGGGCCCCGGGCTGCCGACGGCGTAGCGCACTTCGGCCGTCTCCTGAGAGGGGTTGGGGAAGATGCTTTCGATCAGCGCCCAGCGCGGGCCACCCGTCGGCCGCTCGGTGGTCGTAATCGGCCCCGTTGATACCGCCTCTGTGGGGGCAGACGCCATCCCGAGCCGGCTCAGGGCGGCGAGCAGATAGTAGACGGGCCGGCCGGCCGGCATGGCGTCGGCATTGGCATCGGAGTACGTGGTGGCGGTGGCGGGGAGGACGGCGACAAGGTCCCGGCCGGAGGTCGGGTCCGGCACGGCGCCCTCGCGCCGGAACAGGGCGTAGCCGCGGAGCGGGTCTTCGGCCGACCCTTCGGCGCGGGCCCACGCCAGGGCGACGGCCCCGTTTTGAGACGCCTCGACCCGAAACCCCCGCGGCGTCGACGGTGGCGCGGCCTCGAAGCGGTGCGCCATCGGCGCCGGCAACGCGGGGACAACGTATGCGGCACGGTAGATGCCGGCATGCTCCAGCATATGGTCGAACCGGAACGCGGCCTGGCCGTGGCCGTAGGCGGCGCGGGCCACCTCGATCTGGCGGGACAGGTCGGCGGCCGGGAAGCGGCCTTCGGCCACTTTATAAGGCGCCATGCCGGCGATGACCGGCCGGCCGGCGGACATCCGCACCCACTCGTCGATCAATACGGCAAAATCGGGGGATGATGGGCCACGTTCGACTTCGGGCGCCGTGCCCGTGCCGTAGTAGAGTTGGGGGGCGAGATAATCCACCCACCCATTTTCCGCCCATACGCGGCTCTCCTGAAACACCTGGCTCACGGCCCACAGCCCCGGCCAGGCCGGATTGGGCTGGTAGTTGCCCAGCGGCGCGGCGCCGATCTTCACCCACGGCCTTGCCGCCGTCACGGCCGCATGGGCGGCCTCGACAAAAAGCGTAACGTTGTTGCGCCGCCAGTCGTCGATCGACCGGAAACCGCGCGGCTCATGCCGGAAGCGGGCGGCATCGTTCGGCAGCCCGTTTTCGGGGTAACGGATAAAGTCGAAGTGCACGCCGTCTACATCGTATCCGTCCACCACCTCCATCACATTGCCCAGCATCCAGGCGCGGGCCGGGGCGGATGAGGGGTCGAGCCAGAGTTCGCCGCCGACGCGCTTCACCCAGTCTGGCTGGGCGTGGACAACGTGCATCGGGTTTTGCACCCCCCGAAACGTGGCCGTTGTGGAGGCGTCGCCGACGCGGAAGATGTTGATCCAGGCGTGGATTTCCATCCCTCGGCGGTGTGCGGCGTCGATGGCGGCGGCGAGGGGGTCGTACCCGGGGTCGCGGCCGGCGCCACGGGGTAGCGGGGTCCAGGGCAGCCGTGTGCTCGGGTAGAGGGCGTCGCCGCGGGCGATGACCTGGAAGTACAGGGTGTTCATCCCCAGGCCGGCGGCCCGGTCGAGCAGCGCCTCGAGGGCGGCCTGCTGCTCGGCGGCCGACTGGCGGGTGTCCGGCCATCCGCCGTCTTGAAGGATGGTCGCGAGCCAGACGGCGCGGGTTTCATACAACGACTGTCCGGCGGCCGGACGGGCGCCGGGCGCGAGGCCGGAAAGGAGCAGAAAGGAAAGTGCAAGCCCGATGCGAATCATGGGGCGAAATGTAAGTATCAAATTGACTATAATACGACGACGCCTCAACGCTATATGCCTGCCTATGTTCGTCCGTACATGGTATCTATCCATCCTACTACTTTTAGCCGCGATGCCGGCGGCCGCGCAGACGCCGCTGTTGGGCACCCGGTTGGAGCAGATCGTCGCCGAACTCGAACCGCTCGTCGAGCAGGCCCTGATCGAGGGACAGATCCCGTCGGCCACCATCGCGCTCGTCGAGGGCGACGCCGTCCTGTGGACGGGCGCGTTCGGGTACAGCAATCTGTGGGCGCGCACGCCGGCGGTGCCGAGCACCGTGTACCTTATCGGGTCGACCTTCAAGACGATGTCCGCCGCGGCGCTGCTGCAGCTGCGTGACGCCGGCTTGTTTACGCTCGACGACCCGGTGCGGACCTATCTGGATCCGCTGACGATTGCCGGGGAGGACCTTAAAAGCCCGGTCACCTTTCGCCACTTGCTCACCCACACCTCCGGGCTTCCCGTGGCGTTCGACGGCTACCCGGTCTGGGGCGACACGGCGCCGCCGGCGCTTGAGGCGTACCTGACCACGGCGCTCGCTGTCGAGGCGCCGCCCCTCACACGCATCGAGTACTCGAACCTGGCCTTTGCCCTCGTCGGCTACCTCATCGAGAAGCAGTCTCGCATGCCGTATCGGGAGTATATGCAGACGCGTATCTTTAGCGCCCTCGACATGACGAGTACCGCGTTTTCGCCCACGCCGGAGATGCTCGAACGCCTGGCTATCCCGTATGAGATCGATGAGGTGAGCCGGCGCCTCGTGCCGGCGACCCCGCTGAAAGCGTCCGTCTGGCCGGCGGGCATAGTGTATGGTACGGTGACTGACCAGGCCCACTGGCTCATTGCCAATCTCAACGACGGCGTGTACAAGGGCCGGCATATCGTCTCCAAGGCCACACTCGACGAAATGATGACGCGGCAATACGAGGCCTTCAAGGGACCCGTCGCCGACTTGTGGGGCAGCGATGAAGCCGGGTATGGTCTGGCATGGTGGACGGATACGCGGGGGGAGGATACGTATTTTGCCCACAGCGGCAGCGTGCCGGGGTATACGGCCTTTCTTCAGGGTAATCGCGACCACCGCATCGGCATCGCCATCCTCACCAACGGGCACCGCGCCCACGTCC
>JAWXAX010000170.1 GCA_034439735.1 Rhodothermales bacterium
AACGGGTGTCGGGTTACGGCCTTCGGCCTAACCCGACCTACGGACTGCCATCCCTTAACGGGTGTCGGGTTACGGCCTTCGGCCTAACCCGACCTACGGGGCCGTGTAATATTTAATGTGCCATGTGTAATCATTTTACGCCCAGGCACGCTCGACCTCCGACACCGAAATATCGCCCCGGAAACTCCCCATCGGGTTGACGCGGAGCTCCTGCGTGGCGCCGATTTCGGAGGTGTAGTAGCCGGCGAGCGTCAGTTCCTTCAGCGTCGCAATGAACGGCCGGCCTTCGGCGGCGCGGCGCGTCTGGAAGGCCGTACGGTCGGCCTCGCTCATCACGGCGAGGTCGGGGAAGGCCTCGGCGTCCAGCGCATCGAGCCGAGCGAACTGCTCGCTGGCGGTTTTACGCAGGAAATCCTCGGCGTCCAGCGAGGCCAGCCCATCGAAGAAGCGCCCCCGATCCGCCTCGGCGTAGAAGTCCGTCATCATCATATCGATGAACTCCGTCACGCCGGCGGCATTGGCGCCCGGAGTGTCGGTCCGGGGCAGGATGTGCTCGGTGAGCACATCGAGAAGGGATTTCTGCGCGGCCGCGAGGGTGCGTAGGCCGGCGCCCGGGCCCGGGGGCTGGCAGCCGCTCAGCAGGCCGGCCAGCGTCGGCCCGGACAGGGTGAAGCCGAGCACGGCGGTGATGCGTTGGATCGCTGCTCTCCGGTCGATCATGGTCGATGGTCGGGTTGAAGTGTCGATGGGGGAGCCCACAAACTAACGCCCCCCGCCCCAATCCGCCACTTTTTTTTCGATCCTTTTCCAAAGACGGAAACTATTATCGTATATCTACGATTAACGATTAAAACACGCGACCATGGCACACTCAAAAAGCGATCAGTTTCCAGCCGGCGACATCCAGCTGGCCGAATGGGCGAAGGCGCTGGCGCACCCGGCCCGCGTGGCGGTGCTGAAGGTCCTGGCGGAGCGGAAGTCCTGCATCTGCGGTGAGATTGTCGACGTCTTGCCACTTGCCCAGGCGACCGTATCCCAGCACCTCAAGGCGCTGAAGGAAGCGGGCTTCGTCCACGGTACGATCGACGGGCCGCGGTCGTGTTACTGTCTGAATACCGAATCACTCCAACGCGCCCGCGAAGCGCTGGGCGCCTTGTTCGATCATCTAGACCAGGCATCCTCATGTTGTTAAGCGAAACCCAATCCCCCGAAGAACTCCGCGCCCATGTGCGCGCCACCTACGCCGGCATCGTCACCAGCACCGGGGCCAAGGGCTGCGGCTGCGGGTGCGGCACGACGGAGGTAGTGTCGTTTGTCGGCGACTCCTACGAAGACGTCGCCGGTTATGAACCCGTGGCCGACCTCAAGCTCGGCTGCGGCGTCCCAACGCATCTGGCCGATATCCGGCCGGGCGACACGGTGCTGGACCTCGGCTCCGGCGCCGGCATCGACGCCTTTATCGCCCGCTCGATCGTCGGCGACGAAGGCACGGTGGTCGGGGTCGACATGACGCCCGAGATGGTGGCCCGCGCCCGCGCCAATGCGGAAAAACTCGGCTACCGGAATGTGCGATTTTTACTGGGCGAGATCGAGGCGTTGCCCGTGAAGGACGCCTCGGTGGATGTCGTGATCAGCAACTGCGTCCTCAACCTGGTGCCCGACAAAGCCGAGGCCTTCGCCGAGATGTATCGCGTGACGCGGCCCGGCGGCCACTTCTGCGTATCCGACATCGTCGTCCGGGGAACGCTGCCGGCTTCCATTCGTCAATCCGCTGAAGCCTACGCCGGCTGCGTGGCCGGCGCGCAGGAGATGGACGTCTATCTCGATCTCTTACGCGCGCAGGGATTTGTGGATGTGACCGTCCTCGAAGAGCGGCCGATCGCCGTACCGGACGACCTACTCCGGTCCGCCCCCCGGGCCGATGTAGAGGCCTTCCACGCCGGCGGCGGCTCGATCGTTAGCATCACGGTGACGGGCAAACGCACGATTACGGATTAAGGGTGTTTCGTAACCAAACAACCAGTCGCCATCCCGAGCGCACGCAAGGGACCTACGTAGAGACGCCCCGATGGGGCGTCTCTGCGTGGTTTCCGTTTTTCCGGCATCCACCCAATAAAAGTCAGGGTCAGGATCAGCAGACGCTCCACCGGAGCGTCTCTACGTCGGCCCGGGCGCCCATGGTCGGTGTCATCGGGATCCTCCTGGCCGTCCTCCTGACTGGGATGGGCCGTGCGGATCCGGCGTCCAGAGCATTTGGAGAAGAAGACGGTCCGTGGGCCGGCCAGATTGTTTTCCCCGCATCCACCCATCTTTTTCTGTTGTCCCCGGCCGCCGCAGGCATGCCGGCCGAACTGTCGCTCCCCGGCGAACAGGGCCTACCACCCATGCCGCTGCGCCAGGCGTCCACGGCCGGCGGTCGTGTGACGTTCAGCCTCACCTGGCTGGAAACGGAGTACCGATTCGAAGGGGTCATCGACGGCGCGCGTATGGCCGGCCGGGTGGAAGCGCTCGTGCCCAATCGCCTACTCGGCGTCTCGCTGGGCAACCGGGTGGTGGTCCGCGGAACCTGGGAGGCGGACCGTATAGACGCCAACCCGCCGGCACTGCTGGTCGAGCGGCTGCGCGCCCGATCGCTTCCACCGGGAGGGATTCAGTTCACCGAATGGCTGGATCGGATCGAGCCCGGCAAAGGGCGTATGGGTGTCCGGCATATGTACCTCGCCGATGGCCGCTACCTGCTCCGCGACGCCGCGACCGACGCCCCTCAGGAGGGATTCGACGGCGCCCGGTACTGGCGGATGCGGCCGGACGGACTCAGCGAATTCGTGGCGCCGCCCGAATCCGATCGGCTTCGTATGCTGGCCCTGCTGCGCAGCGGCGCCTGGCAGTCCGATGGGGTCGAAATCGACGTCGAGGTGGAAGGCATCGACGAGGCCACCGGGGATGTCGCGCTGTTCCTGCGTCCGTTGCGTGGCCGGGTGGGCGCGCGGGTGTGGGTGGATGGGGCTACGCACGCGCCTCTTAGGGCGGTCATGGAAGACGAGCAGGGCGTGATCGAACTGACCTTTGACGGTCACCGAGACGCCGGCGACTTCCACTCGTTTCCTGACGGCTGGGCGATCATGCAGTATGGCCGGCAGACGACCTCTCGCCTGAGTGAGCCCGCGGCCGCAACGGGCGGGGGCGCGTTCGAAAACCCGGGGATCCGACCCAGGGCCTCGTTTGCGGCGCAAGGGCCGGCGTATGTCGATGTCGAAACCGGCAAGGGCCAGAAAGGCCATCACTTCGTCCTCCCCCAGATTGACGGCTACACGGCCGGCTGGTTTCTGGTGGACAGCGGCGCGAGCGATCTGGTGATCGACCGAGAGATCGCCGACCGGATCGGGATGCCGGTCATTCGCGACCTGGGTGCGGGCGTGACGCTACGCCAGGGGAAACTCCTTCGTCTGGGCCGTCTCACCCTCGTGAATCCTGTGTTTATCGCGCGGGATCTCACCGAGCTCACCGGTCCGGAGGGCCGCGACCGCGCCGGCATCCTGGGTTTCCCGCTCTTCCAGAGCGCCGTAGTGGCCATCGAGTATCCGAACGACCGGATCGCGCTGCACGACCCGGCCGCGTACCGGCTGCCGGCCGGTGGCGACTGGGCGCCGATGTCCGTCGAAGCCCGCCCGTCCATCGAGGCGCGGGTCGATGCCGACTATGCCGGGCGGTTCGTAGTGGACACCGGGAAGTCTGCCCGGATTAGCTTCCGAAGCGCGTTCGCCGCACGGCACCGACTGCTGGACAACCGATCGCTGGAGCTCACCCCGACGGAGACGTTTTACGGCGACACCTTCGAGTACCGATCCCGGCTTTCTACCGTGCAGTTCGCCGGCTATCGCTTCCGCGATCCCCTCTTCCACGTGAAGATCCCCGGCACCTTCAACAGCGCCGGCAGCTACGACGGCATCATCGGCCGGGGTTTCCTGAATAATTTTACGGTCGTGTTCGATTACCGCAACGAGCGGATCGCATTTATCCGGTGACTGGAATCAATCGTGCGCGTGGGGCACCCGATCCATGATATACAACACCCCGACCACCACGACCGTCGACGCCAGCAAAAACATGGGCCCGAACAGCCAGAAGGTGAGCGGCACGGCGACGAAGTAGGCACGCATCCCGAAGGAGTAATAGCCCCCGGCCCGGACCATGTAGCGGACGATGGCCTCTTCGTCGATCAGTCCGGATCGCATCTCGGCCGGCACGCTCAACTGGTAGCCGACATGGTTGAAGAGGCGGACGGACATGGCGAACGCAAAAAACGCCACGAATAGATTGCCCGTGAGCAACAGCACCTTCACCAACCACAGACCCGTGTGGGAGGGCGTGAGGAGCCCCGTCTGCTCAAGCGCCGGCATGAAGCGATCTGCCTGGCCCGACAGGTTGAGTGTGCCGATCATCAGCAGCACCGCGGTCGTGGCGAAAAACGTCGCCGCCATCGTCGAGTTTCGCAGCGTCTGGATCGCCAGCAGCGAGCGGGAGGCCGTGTCCTCCAGGATGTGCCGCACCCACAGCGCCCGGATGACCTGGTTCGCGTTCTGCATCGTCCGCCCCGGATGGCGCCGGCCGCGGATCGTCGATGAAATGAAATAGGCCGCCAGCAGCAGGATGCTGACCGTAATGCCGACGATATCCTGGATGTGATCGCTCACGATTTAATATAGCGCCATTTCGAACATCCGGCGGTGTTTTTGGGTGAGGGGGTGGTGAGGCCCAAGCACCGCGAAGAGGGCGAGGCAGGCCTTGCGCGAGGCGTCGTCGAGGTAATAACGATCCCGCATGATGACCGCGATGAAGCGGCCGAGGGCCGTGTCGAGGTCGCCGGCCACAAGGGCAGTGGCGGCATCAGCATACTCGGTGCGTGCGGGACCATCGGGTAATGCGGCGGGGTCGGCGGCCAGCTCGCTGGTGGAAGCAAGGGCGGCGATGCCCTCCTTGAACTGGAGGCCGGCAGCGTCCGGCGGCTCCACGCCTTCGAGGAGTTCGGCGGCCTGCGCGAGGTCGCGCGCGGCGACGAGTTGCGCCAGGAGGAAGCGGGCCTCCGCGTGGTCCGGCTGTTGTTCGAGTAGCGCATCGAGGACTTCTTCGGCGCGCGACGCCTCGCCGGCCTGGAGCCACTGCCGCGCGAGGGCGACATCCAGGCGGTCGGGCGACGAGATGGCCTCATCGAGCCAGCGGCGCACTTCGTGCTCGGGTTTGGCGCCGACGAACTCGTCCACCACCTGGCCGTTGGCGATCATCTTGACGGCCGGGATGCCGCGGATGCCAAACTGCATCGAGAGCTCCGGCTGCTCGTCCGTATTCACTTTCGCGAGCTTCCAGCGGCCGGCCGCTTCGCCGGCGAGCCGCTCGAGCACCGGCCCGAGCACCCGGCAGGGCCCGCACCAGGGCGCCCAGAAGTCGACCACCACCGGCTGCTCAAAACTGGCGTCGATCACCTCCGCCTGAAAATCGGTCACATCGTAGGTCATATCGTCAATCGGTCCATACCGGACCGCCCTCCTCTATAAAATGGCGAATCCGCCCGGCCGGCTGAAACCTCCAGGCGCTTTCTCGTTTTCATGCTTGCCAACACCGTAACCCCACATCGAATCAGACCCCTGCGTATCATCATGCTCATGCAACCGACTCATCGGCACATAGGATTCCTGACGGCCGGTATCGCGCTGCTCGTTTTCGCCTCCGCCTGCACGACGCCGGAGACCGCCTCCGAAACCACCGCACCGGTCGCGGTCTACGACAGTGCCGCGGATTCGCTCCGTTTCCCGGGTGAGACGCACCTCCGTAACGTTCGCCAGCTCACATTCGGCGGCAACAATGCCGAGGCGTACTGGAGCTACGATAGCAGGCAGCTCACCTTCCAGAGCGACTTCAGCGGCATCAACGCCCAGGGGTGCGATCAGATTTTTGTGGTGAATATCGACGGCACCCCTCACGCCGACGGCTCGCCCTACCGCCTCGCCTCCACCGGTAAAGGCCGCACCACGTGCAGCTACTTCACCCCCGAGGGCCGCGTCCTCTACGCCTCGACCCACGCCGCCGACCCCGCCTGCCCGGCGCCCGTCGCCTTCGCTCAGGGCCGCTACGTATGGGCGATCTACCCCACGTACGACATCTACATCGCGGATGCGGACGGGGCGAATACCGCACTCCTCATCGGCGGCGACGGCTACGACGCCGAGGCCACGGTATCCCCCGATGGCCGGTTCATGATCTTTACCTCCACCCGCTCCGGCGACCTCGACCTCTGGCGCTACGAATTCGCGACGGAAGAAACGATCCAGATCACCGCTGCCCTCGGCTACGACGGTGGCGCCTTCTTCTCGCCGGATGGAACCCAGATCGTCTGGCGCGCCAGCCGGCCCGAAGGTGACGAGGCCAGCACCTACCAGGCCCTCCTCGCCGACGGCTTCGTGGAACCCAAAGCGCTCAATATCTTCGTGGCGGATCTCGACGGCGGCAACGCCCGCCAGGTCACCGACCTCCCCGGCGCCAACTGGGCGCCCTTCTTCCACCCGGATGGCCAGCGGATCCTGTTCACCACCAACCACCACGACACGCAGGGCGGCCGGCTGTTCGACATTTTTATGATCGGCGTCGATGGCTCGAACCTCACCCAGATCACGCACTCGGGCTCGTTCGACGCCTTCCCGATGTTCTCGCCCGATGGGAAGTACCTCGCCTTCTCCTCCAATCGCACCCTCGCCGCCGAGCCATCCCGAGACACCAATGTGTTTGTCGCGGAGTGGGTGGAATGAGTGGTTGCAGGTTGGCAGGTTCAAAAGATCCTTAAACCAACTTGCCAACCTGTTACCTGCCAACCACAACTATTTCTACCGAACTTATTTTTTAGCTGAAACTAAATCTTGAATTTGGACTAGAGAGAGAGGAAAGAATCACCTTTTCTCGACATCCATGCGTGTGCGTTTCGTTTCCCTCGGTGTCCTTACGCTGCTTGCGCTCGCCGGCTGCCGGCCGGCCCCTTCCGATAACCCAGCCGATCTGGCGTCGCGGCCGGTCCGCGTGGTGGCCACGACCAGCATGATCGCCGATCTGGCGCGCATCGTTGGGGGCGACCGGGTGCAGGTGGAGGGGTTGATGGGCCCTGGCGTGGATCCGCATCTCTATAAAGCCAGCGAGGGCGACGTCCGGCGCATGGCCGAGGCCGACCTCATCCTGTACAACGGCCTCCACCTCGAGGGCAAAATGACCGAAGTATTCGAGCAGATGCAAGGCCGCTCGATCCGTACGGCGGCGCTGGCCGAGGGGGCAATTCCGGACTCGTTGCGGATCGCCACGCCGGCGTTTGCCGGCAATTTCGACCCCCACGTGTGGTTCGACGTCCGCCTGTGGATCCGCGTGGGCGATCACCTCGCCTATGTCTACGGCGCCCTCGATCCCACCCACGCCGCCACCTACACCGCCCGCTGGGACGTCTATCGAGCCGAATTGGAGGCGTTACACGCGTACGTGGAAAGTCTGGCGTCCGCCGTGCCGGCGGAGCAACGCGTCTTGATTACTTCGCATGATGCCTTCGGCTATTTTGGTCGGGCGTACGGCTTCGAAGTGCACGGGCTCCAGGGCCTCAGCACCGCCGCCGAAGCCGGCACGGCAGACGTTCAGGCGCTGGCTGAGCTCGTCGCCTCGCGGCAGGTCCCGGCGGTGTTCATCGAGTCGTCCGTTTCCCCACGCGGCATCGAAGCCGTTAAAGCGGCCGTGGCGTCCCGCGGCTTCGACGTCGCCATCGGTGGCTATCTCTACTCGGACGCGCTGGGCGACCCCGATGGGCCCGAAGGAACGTATGCGGGGACGGTCCGCTACAACATCGATACCGTCGCCGGCGCCCTGAAGCCGGCGGCATTGTAATCACCCCTTGCCTTTTCTGGTATGGAAGACCGCGTCCCTGCCCTCTCCGTGCGCGACCTCACGGTGGCTTACCGGGATAAACCCGTATTGTGGGACATCGACCTTACCGTTCCCTCCGGCGTCCTCGTGGCCATCGTCGGGCCGAACGGCGCTGGTAAAACCACCCTCATCAAGGCCGTCCTCGGCCTCCTGCCCACCGCAGCCGGCCAGGTACTCGTGTTCGACAAACCGTACGCCCGGCAACGGGACCGCGTGGCCTACGTGCCTCAGCGCGGGAGCGTCGACTGGGACTTCCCCGCGAGCGTGCTGGACGTAGTGCTGATGGGGCTGTATGGGAAGATGGGATGGATCCGCCGTCCGGGCCGGGCCGACCGCCAGAAGGCGACCACGGCGTTGGAACAGGTGGGGATGGAAGCCTTCGCAAGCCGGCAGATCAGCCAGCTCTCCGGAGGGCAGCAACAACGCGTGTTCCTCGCGCGCGCCCTTGTGCAGGATGCCGATCTCTACCTGATGGACGAACCCTTTCAGGGCGTCGACGCGACCACGGAGCGCGCCATCGTGTCCCTCATGCACGGACTGCGCGCCCGGGGGAAAACCGTACTGGTGGTCCACCACGACTTGCAGACCGTGGCGGATTACTTCGACCACGTCATGCTCCTCAACATTCGGTGTATCGCCAGCGGGCCGGTCGAGTCCGTCTTCACCGAGGAAAACCTGCGTCTGACCTACGGCGGGCGGGTCGGGTTCGTGAACTTCGCCCGCGGCAAGGCCGCCCTTGACGCCTGACCGTTTTCCAACCGGAACGACGGCTGATCCGATGCCATGATGGACCTTTTCAGCGACTATACCCTTCGTACGGTAGCGCTTGGCGCGTCCATTCTCGGGCTCGTCAGCGGCGCGCTGGGTACGTTCGCCGTGTTGCGCCGGCAGAGCCTGCTCGGCGATGCGATTTCACACGCCGCGTTGCCCGGCATCGCCATCGGTTTTTTGATCACCGGCGCCAAGGTGCCGGCCGTGCTCATGATGGGCGCGCTCGCGGCCGGGCTGGCGGCCACACTGTTTGTACTCGTGGTAACGCAGACGACCCGCATCCCGTACGACAGCGCCCTGGGCATCGTCCTCTCCGTTTTTTTTGGCTTCGGCCTCGTACTGTTGACGGTGATCCAGCAGATGCCAAACGCCCAGCAGGCCGGCCTGAGCGCGTTTTTATTCGGCCAGGCGGCGGCGCTGCTGGTCGAAGACGTATACCTCATGGCCGGGCTGGGGCTTGGGGCACTGACGCTCCTGCTGCTGTACTGGAAGCCGTTTCAGTTGCTGTCGTTCGACCCCGAGTTTGGAAAAACCATCGGACTGCCGATGCGCGGATTCGATATCCTGCTGACCAGCTTGTTGGTGGTGGCCATCGTGATCGGGCTGCAGACGGTGGGGGTGGTGTTGATGAGTGCGATGGTGATCGCGCCGGCGGCGGCCGCGCGGCAGTGGACGGACCGCCTCGGGATGATGGTGACGCTCAGCGCGCTCTTCGGCGCGGCGGCCGGCCTCATCGGAGCCATCATCAGCAGCACCGGCGCCCGGGTGCCGACGGGCCCGACGATCGTGCTTTGCATGGGAGCCATGATGACCGTTTCACTCTTTTTCGCGCCGCGAAGGGGCATTGCCTGGCGCTGGATGCGGAGCCGACAGAATGCCCACCGGCTGAGCCTGGAGGCCGTCCTCCTCGATCTCTACGCGCTCGCGGCCCAGCACGACCGGTCGTCCTACCCCCACGACGAGGGGGTACTCAACGTCATGAACGCGCTATCGGCCAACACCCGGGAGAGCCTCCACCGGCTCGCAGAGCGTGGATGGGCACGACAGGTAGACGCCAACAGCTGGGCGCTCACGGCCGAAGGGGTCGCCCACGCCCGCTCGGCGCTGCTGCGCCTTTCCGCGACACCACAGGACGCCGAGGACGAAACATGAGCGCCGCCCAGCTCGAAATCCAGCTCATCGCCGTCGTCGTGGCGGCGGCCTGCGCCTTGCCCGGTGTCTTCCTCGTATTGCGACGGATGGCCATGATGAGCGACGCGATCAGTCACGCCATCCTGCCCGGCATCGTCGTGGCGTTTTTTATCACCGGAGACCTCAACCATCCCCTCCTCATCGTCGCCGCCGCGGGGATGGGGATCCTCACCGTCGCACTCGTGGAGGCTATCCACCGGACCCGTCTGGTGCACGAAGACACCGCGATAGGGCTCGTTTTTCCCGTGATGTTTAGCATCGGCGTGATCCTTATCGCCCGGTACGCCGGCAGCGTGCACCTGGACACCGATGCCGTGTTGCTCGGGGAGCTGGCGTTTGCGCCGTTCGACCGGTTGACCTATGCCGGCTACGACCTCGGTCCCCGGGCGCTGTGGGTGATGTCCACCATCCTCGCCATCAGCGTCGCCTTCGTAGCGCTGTTCTACAAAGAGCTGAAGCTGGCCACCTTCGACCCCGGCCTGGCCGCGAGCCTGGGCTTCGCGCCGGCGCTGCTGCATTACGTCCTGATGGGGATCGTGTCGATCACGGCCGTGGGCGCCTTCGACGCCGTCGGTTCGATCCTGGTGGTGGCGTTGATGATCGCCCCGCCGGCGACCGCCTTTTTGCTGACCGATCGCCTCTCCCGAATGATCGCCATCAGCCTGAGCGTCGCCTGCATCGACGCCGTGGCGGGCTACTGGCTGGCGAATGCGTTCGACACGTCCATCGCGGGGTCGATGGCCACCATGGCGGGCGTCACGTTCCTCGCCGGCTTATTGTTCGCCCCGCACCGCGGACTCGTGGCGCTCGCGACGCGCCGGCGTCGGCAGCGGCTCGAGTTCGCGGCCAAGATGCTCACCATCCACCTCGCCCACCACGAGGGTACCCCGGAGGCGCTGCAGGAATGCCGCGTAGGACACCTGGAAGAACACCTCAACTGGGAGCCCGATTACGCCCGCCGCGTGGTGCGGTATACGCGAAACGCCGGCTTGATCCATCAAGCCGGCGATTTGCTCGGGCTTACGCCCGCAGGTCAGCGCTTTGCGCAACAGGCGGTGTTGGAGGTGTAAGGTTGCAGGTTGGCAGGGGATTGCCTTGAGCCAGCAACGTTCAACGCACAATCGTTTAGCGCGTTACCGTTCAACCGGCATCGTCGTGACGAAGCGTTCGAGTTCCTGGCGCGCCTGCCGGTAGGCTTCTTCCAGGGCGGTCGTTTTATCGGCCGCGATTTCGCCGAGGTTGCCTTGCTGGCCCATCTCCTCGATTTCCTTGCAGAGACGCGAAGTCGTCATGGCGCCAAAGGTAGCGGCGCTTGATTTCAGCGTATGCGACGCCCTCATAAACTCTTCGACATCGCCCGTTTCCAGCGAGGCGCGGACGTTATTCACCAGTTCATCCCCATCCACCAGGAAATCGCCGATCAGGCCCGAGGCGAACGAAAAGTCGTTGCCGAGCATCTCCAGCAATTCTTGCAGCACGGCGTGGTCGATGGCGGCGTTTGCGGCCTCCGGATCCGAGTTAGCCGACGTGCCGTTTCCCATTTCGCGGACCGGTACGCGGGCGAAAGCCTCCTTGAGATCCTCGATGCGGATAGGCTTGCTGATATAGTCGTTCATGCCGGCGGCGATGCACCGCTCCCTATCGCCCTGCATGGCATTGGCCGTTAGCGCGATGATAAAGGGTCGCAGTTCCTCCGGGTACACCTCCACGATGAGACGCGAGGCCTCCAGCCCATCCATCTCCGGCATCTGCATATCCATCAGGATTACGTCGTACGGCTTTTTTTCAAGCGCCTCGATGGCCTCTCGTCCATTCTGCGCCACATCGGCCTCGTGACCCATGCGGCTGAGCATGCGCAGCGCCACTTTCTGATTGACGGGATTGTCTTCGGCGAGAAGGATAAGCATCGGGTTGACCGGAAAGGGGGATAGAGGGGTCGGCGTACATCTATGAGGATACTGTGACGGGTATCGGCGCTTCTCCGGAAAACTTGAGCGGCATGAAGGCGGCTCGCCCCGCCAAAATGAAAACGTCCGAGCGGCGCCGCCCGGACGTTTCATGGGTCATGTATGTAAAGCGCGTCTCGGCTGGGTCCTGCTAAACGACGCGTTATTGCCTACTTGCCGGCGGCTTCGGGCGGCGTCAGTTCGCGGTACAGCATCTCCTGCTCGAAGAATCGGGTCAGGAAGTGCTGGACAAAGGCGGACTCCAGATTGAGCCGGTAATACACGGTCTGCGCATCGCGACGATAGTCCACGAGCGACTGACTGCGTAGTTTTTTGAGCTGCTGCGAAATCGCCGGCGAGGTCAGGCGCAGTATATTGGCCAGATCGTTGACGCGTACCTCGCCGTTTCTCCACAGCAGGTAGAGGATGGACATGCGCGTGGGATTTCCCGCCGCATTCATCACTTTCGTGAGCATGTCCAGCTGCTTGTTTTTGCGGAGGTTCTGCTCCAGCGCCGCTATTTGCCAGGGCGCCATGCCAGATCCCTCGTGAGATGTTCCGTTTTTGTACTCGCTCATACTTGAACCCAGCGTTAATGTGAACCTGGGTTTTGTATCGGCGGGCACGTTTTAGAGGTAAAGCGGCTCCGTTAAATAAGCGACAGGGTGAAACGCACAAGGCTCCGGGCGCAGGGGGAAATTTCCCTGTGTCCGGAGCCTTGAACGTGACGTCTACTTACTTTAGGCGGGCGTGAGGGTCGTTCGCTGATCCTGGATGCGGCGGACCATCGCGACGGCAAAGCCGCCCGTGAGTATAAAGAGCCCCAGCCAAACGAGATTTATAAACGGCTTTTCATGTGCCTGTATCACTACCCAGTCCTCCGTGGCGACGCCTACGCCTTCGACGACGAGGTTGGCGCTGCCATTATCGACATTCATGCCCGAGAAGGTGACGGCGACGCCCCAATCGTTCATCCGGTTCTGGATGTACTGCTGCCGGCCGTCTTCCATCACAATGTAGATGGGGCGCAGTTCGTGCGTCTCGTTGGTCTTTAAGTTGGTCATATCGAGGACGGCCGCCACCGCGATGGCCGTGGAGTCCGGCACGAGGTCCGAATCGATGTCGGTATCGAACGTCCTGAACGTCAGCTGATAGTCTTCGTTGCCAAGCGTGCGGCTCTCACCTCGCTGGAGGGTCAGGGCGCCGCCGGCGGCCTGGCTCTGCTCGGGTGTTTCGAACATGAGGTTCGGCGACACCGCGAGGAAAAGGTCCCGCTCGTAGAACATCTTCACGTCCGGGTGCTGGATCCACTGGTCCTTGTTGCTCTTGTAGACCACCGGCTTGAGCGTAAAGGCCCGGCCGCGTGCGTCGACGATATCCATCACATACTGCGGCCGGCCCTCTGAATTAGCCTCCGTGCCCGAGTAGGTCATCGTATACCCATCCACCGTCCGCGTCTCGCCGCGGTTCAGGATGAAGTTCTCGCGGCCGGGTTCGGAGAGCAGGTTGTCGAAGCTGCTGGAGGCGATGAACCCGAGAATCATGACCGTCATGCCGATGTGTGCAATCGCCCCTCCCGCCATACGCAGATTCCCGCGACCGATGCGCCAGAGTACCGCGCCGTTGCCGTACAGGGCGAAGAACGACACAAAGACGAGTAACAGCAGCAGAATGCCCCCGCCGTACACCTGCCAGTACCCGCTCAGGCCGGACAGGATGCCGGCCTCGTGCAGCCCGCTCGCCGCCACAGCGCCGGCGTCGGCGATGGCCGTCGTCCGCTCCACAAACGGGGTAAAGACGAGCACGGCGATCGTGCTGATCACGGACAGGACCACCGGGCGCAGCAGCACCTGGTTCACGTTCTCGACCGACATCTTATTCCACCAGAACAACTGCCCGAGGCCGGCGAGGAACATGAAGCCGATCGCCAGCGGCAGCGTCCATGCGTTGTAGAACTCGATCGCCACGGCCGATGGGGCGTCCCGGAAGAGGCGCCCGAGTATCGGCGCGCTGGTGCCCAGGATCACTACCAGCGCCACGGCACACAGGATGAGCGCTCCCGAAAAGATCATGAACTCCCGCGAGAGCACGTTGGGCTCTTTCACCGGTTTCGGCAGCTCGCTGTAGCGATACAAAAAAAGTCCGAACCCGACCACGGCCATCGACAGAATCCAGATGACGAGCTGGAGATACAGCCCGAGGTCGACAAACGAGTGCACCGACACGTCGCCCAGGATGCCGCTCCGCGTGAGGAACGTCGAATACACGACGAGCATGAAGGAGAGGATACACAGGAACAGCGCCGCCTTGTGCGAGGCGCCGCTTCGTTTCTGCACGATCATCATGTGCAGCGCGGCGACCCCGGTGAGCCACGGCACCAGCGACGAGTTCTCGACGGGGTCCCACGCCCAGTAGCCGCCGAAGGACAGGGTTTCGTACGCCCAGTAGCCGCCCATCGCGATCCCTACCATCAGGATCATGTTGGCGAAGATCGTCCAGGGCAGCGCCGGCTTTACCCACGTCGTGTATTTCCTCAGCCACAACGCCGCGATGGCGAAGGCAAACGGGCCGATCATCGCCGTGAACCCGACGAACAGGGTCGGCGGATGGATCGCCATCCAGTAGTTCTGCAATAGATCATTCAGCCCGCTCCCGTCCGGTGGTATAAACCCTTCCGGCGTGTTGGGGAATTTCTCATAGATGGTGAGGAAAGGCGACGCCCCCACCGTCACTGTTCCGAACTTGAGACCCACCACCATCGAAATGAGAAAGACCTGGCAGAAGGCGAGCACCGCCATCACGGCCGGCTCATACTCACGGCCGGCGTACCGCATCAACGCGACGCCCATATAGGCCATCAACACAATCCACAGCAGAAATGAGCCCTCTTGGCCGGCCCAGAACGCCGACAACAGGAAGTGCGTCGCCAGATCACGCGACGACTGCTGCCAGACGTAGGCGTACTGAAATTGGTGGGTAAAAATGAAATACGACAGGATAACCGAGGCGACGGTAACCGAAACCGTTACCACCCGCCAGGAGGCCCGCCCGAGCCAGCGCCACTCGGCTTCCTGTAGCGGCCGGCGCACGGCCAGGAAATAGCTCACGCCCGATACGGCGCACGCAAGGAAAGACAGAATGAGCAGCAATTCGCCAAGGATACCCAGCATGGTCGTCGATCCGTAATGCGAGAAAAATCGAGTAGGGGATTGAAGCCTGCGCGGGGTAGAGGGTTCCGAGGAAAGACGGTGAGACAAATTTCATCTTCCGGCCGTCTTTCGCTCAAGGTGAGACGGCTCGACCCTACGGGACACCGCCTCCACCATTTAACAATCCAAACGCAGCTGGTCCGCTTGGCACACCCTTTGTCGGACCCTCCCTGAATCCCCCCTCCCCTGATTCCATCGCCTCTCACTCGTCACATGATGTCTACTCCCCTAGCCCTTACGACCCGTACCCGGTCGCACGCACGATTGATGCCCTTCATGATCTCCCGCTCGATTCACCGCCTGTCTCTCGCCCTATTCGCCGCGTTCGTAGTACTCGCCGCGGCCTCGCCGCGCGCCTTCGCACAGTCCGACGACGTCACCCTCACCGTTTGCACCCTCGACGCGACGACCGACACCCCGCTCGAACAGACCTTCATCCTGGCGCGGTACCAGTCCCAGCCGTCCGCCACCGCTTTCACCGACGCCACGGGATGCGCCCAACTCGCCGTACCCGTCCGCGTCGGCACCGGCACGGGGTCGGAAGATGAGGCTGCGTTTTTGCACGGATTTTCGATCGACGTCCCATTCCCGCATCCGGTAGCGAATCACACGGTCCTCCCCTTCCAGCTGAATGCGCCCCAACACATCCGTTTCGCGTTGTACGACCTGCTTGGGCGCGCCGCGATGCCCGACATCGACGCCACGCTGCCCGCCGGCCAGCATGAGATCGCGCTCGACCTCACCGGGCTCCAGGCCGGCCTCTACCTCTACCGGTTTACCGGCGAACGGGGCGTGGCCAGCGGCCAGCTCGTCAAACTCGGCGGCGGCGCCGGCATGCCGGCTTCCGCGCGGCTCCAGGGCGGCGGCGTCCCCGTGGCCCGAGCCGGCGCAGCGCCGTCCACCCGCGCCGTACAGAGCGCCATCGGCGTCCGCATCGAGGCCCAACGCGACGGCTACCTGACCGTCGTGGAGGAACGCGAGATCAACGAGGGGGACCGGGTAGATCTCCCGCTCACCTCGATCGCCTCCGGCATCCCGCCGGCGCCCATCCTCACCGCACCTGTCGACGGCGCGGCCGACGCCTCCGCGGCTACCCTCGCGCTGGTGTGGGAAACCGTCGCCGCGGCATCGTCCTACACCGTCCAGCTCTCCAAAGCGGCCGACTTCTCCAGCGTCGAGCAGCAGGTGGAGGGCGTGGCCACGCCGGCGTTCACGCTTACCGAGCTGGATCTTGACGCCACCTACTACTGGCGCGTCCGCGCCACCGCCGACGCCTTGACGGGCAACTGGTCTGCCATCTTCCACTTCACGACCGAGGCCGACCTCGCGCCGGTCCCGACACCGGTGCTTCTAACGCCTTCGAACGGCTCCGTCGACCTGCCCACCGATGCCCTGGGCCTGAGTTGGACGGCCATCACGGCGGCGGCCTACGACCTTCAGATAGCGCTCACAAGTACGTTTGACGTCGTCGAGCGCGAAAGCGCCGGCCTCGCCAGCAATGCCTTCGTGGCCACCGACCTCGCCGCCGACACCACCTACTACTGGCGCGTCCGGGCCCTCGTTGGGGGCGATACCGGCGACTGGACGACGCCTTTCAGCTTCGCGACAGCGGAAGATGCCGTCTCCCTCGCGTCGCCCGAACTCGCCGCGCCGGCGAATGGCGCCGAGAACGTTGCCCTCGAGGGGACCTCTATCGGATGGAACGCCGTCGACGGCGCGACTACGTACAGCATTCAGGTGTCGACCGCTGCTGACTTCGCGACCGTCGCCATCCAGGCGGCCGACCTCGCGTCGACGACGTACGCGCTCCCGACCCTCGAGCCGGCCACAACCTACCACTGGCGCGCGCAGGCCAGCGACGGGACGGTCCTGAGCGCCTGGTCGATCGCCTTCAGCTTCACGACGGAAGCCAGCACCACCGGCCTGACGCCGCCCATGCTTTCCTCGCCGGCCGACGGCGCCACGGGCACCACGCGCGACATCGACCTCCAGTGGGGCGCCGTGGAAGGCGCCACATCTTACCGCGTGCAAGTTTCGACGGACGACGCCTTCTCAGCCCTGCTGTTTAATCAGGGCGGATTGACGCAAACCTCGTACACGGTTGATAACCTGGGCGCCGGCGTCACGCACTACTGGCGCATCCGCGCCTCCGACGGGGGATCCAACAGCGCGTGGTCATCTACCTTCTCCTTCACCACGGAAGGCTCGGCCACGCTACTTCCGCCGGATCTGACCTCGCCGGCCGACGGCGCTACCGGTCTGGACGCCGCCGCCATCACACTCGGCTGGGCGCCGGCCTCGGGCGCGACATCGTATCACATCCAGGTATCCACCCAGCCCTCGTTCGCCACCCAGGTGGTGGATGAGGATGGCGCGGCGGGCACCAGCCTCGGCCTGCCGGCCCTGAATGACGCCACGACGTATTACTGGCGCGTCCGCTCGGGGGATGCCGGGGCGTACAGCGACTGGTCCGCCGCGTTCGACTTCGCCACGGCGGCCTCCGCATCCCTTACGCCGCCGACGCTGTCGACGCCCACAAATGGGGCGAGCGGACTTGCCGTGGCGAGCGTCTCGTTGACCTGGCAGGCCGAGCCATCGGCCGCCACGTACCACGTACAGGTGTCCACCTCCGCCGGCTTTGGCACGATCGCGTTCCAGCAAAGCGGCCTCGCGGCGACGAACTACACGGTGAATAACCTCGTCGAGTCCACCACCTACTACTGGCGCGTCAAGTCCGAAAATGCCGGCGCAAGCAGCGACTGGTCCACGACATTCAGCTTCAGCACAACCGGTGGCGGATCGACCAACCAGATGATCGCGCTGGATATGATGGGCCCGAACGACACGTATTACGGGCTCAAAGGGGGTTTGATAGATAACGGCATCCCGACGGTGACCGCCACCAACGGCAAGATCGTCATCGTGGCCATCTCGATGAGCAACGGCTTGCAGGAGTTCGACCGGTTCATCGCGCTCTACGAGGGGCATCCGGACATCGCGGCGCAGGTCGAGTTCGTCAACTGCGCCGTCGCCGGCAACGCCCTCGAAAACTGGCTCAGCGAGCAGACGCTCTGGACGAAGTGTAAAGACAACATCGAAAAGAACTACAGCCTCGACCAGGTAAAGGTGATCTGGGCGAAAAACGCCGACCAGTTCACGGCCGACGGTATCACCCTGCCCGATCCAGCGGCCGACTACTACGACCTCGTCAACAACATCGGCGCGCTGGCCCAGAAGATCGGCGACGAATTCCCGGGCGTCCAGGCCATCTTCAACACGAGCCGCATCTACGGCGGGTACGTGATCGAGGACAAGCAGGCCGCCCGAGGCGAGCCGATCTCCTATGAAGGCGGCTTCGCCACCAACACGGCCATTGAAAAATGGAAAGCCGGCGAACTCCCCGGCGCCCCGTGGATGGGCTGGGGCCCGTACCTCTGGGCGAACAGCCTGACCCCCAACGGCAGCGGGATTTTCTGGGCGACGTCGGACTTCCAGGGCGCCAACGGCGAAAACCAGCACCCGTCCGAACAGGGCGCCACCAAAGTCGCCGACGCGCTGCACGACTTCTTTATGCAGTTCGATTGGTACAGGCAGTAGGCGAGTTTAAGGTTCGGGGTTCGGGGTTTAGGGTTTAAGGAGGATGGCCCTTGAACCTTAGACCCCGAGCGTTGAACACCTTCCGCCGGAGTGACCTAAGTATCATCACGGTAAATCCGTTGAATGCCTGCGACGACCGTTCAAGGTTAGAGGCTGAGGGAAGCCACATTAAACCTTGAGAAACTGTTTAGATT
>JAWXAX010000171.1 GCA_034439735.1 Rhodothermales bacterium
CAGGAAGGCGAACAGCAGGAGGGCAAACAGCAGGAAGGCAGCACGCCCCAGGAGCAGCTTGCGAAGCAGCAGGAGCTTTCGAGCGAAGAGATGAAGCAACTCGAATCCTTGCTCGAACAGATTAAGGAGCGGATGGATGAACTCAAACAGGCGCCAAGCGAGGAGATGGAGCGCCTCAACGAACAGGTCCAGGAAGAGCAACTCCCGCAGCAGATGCAGGAAAACGCCGAGCAGCTGCGGCAAAATGAGCTACAATCTGCCCAGCAGCAGCAGCAGCAGATGCAACAGCAGCTCCAGCAGATGCAGCAGCAGCTCCAGCAGATGCAGCAAGGCATGGAGGGTTCGCAGGTGCAGATCAACATCGCCGCATTGCGTAGGGCCTTGAGCGACATCCTCACCCTGTCGCAGGAGCAGGAGAAGTTGATCAATGACGTCCGGGCACTGTCGCCAGACAGTCCGGCGCTGCGGCAATTCGCGCAGGCGCAAGTCGAACTCGGCGAGGGGGCGGCCGTCGTCAGCGATTCGCTACAGAAGCTCGCGCGGGATATTCCGAACATGACCCGGGAGGTGCAACAACAGGCCGGCGAGGCGCTCCGCGCGATGGGGTTGTCTACCGAGGCGATGACCGAACGGCAGTCCGGCCAGGCCGCCGCGCATCAGAAGAGCGCCATGATGCACCTGAATGAACTGGCGTTGTTGCTATCGGACCTGCTCGATCAGATGATGAACATGCAAAGCTCCGGCTCGGGCAGCGGCATGTCCATGCAGCAGATGACGGAGCAGATGCAGAACGCTGCGCAGAAACAGCAGCAACTCAATCAGCAGATCCAGCAGATGCTCAACCAGATGCAGGGCGACCGGCTCTCGCCGGACATGCAGGATCGCCTGCGCCAGATGGCCGCGCAGCAGGAGTCGATCCGCTCCGAGATCAAAAACCTCAGCCGCAACCCGGAAATGCGGGGTAAGATGATGGGCGACCTCAACAAGATCGCCGAACAGATGGAAGAGACGATCCAGGAGCTGCAGCGCGGACAACCCGGCCGGCGGACGCAAGAACGTCAACAGCAGATCCTGACCCGCATGTTAGACGCCACGCGTTCGATGCAGGAACGTGGCCGCGAAAACCGGCGCGAAGGCCAGATCGGCGAGCCGACCCCTCGCGACAGCCCCGGCCAGTTGCCGGCCTCGGAAGACGCCGAAAGCCTCCGCCGTGCGCTCATCGAAGCCCTCGAAAGCGGCTACTCGCCCGACTACGAGGACCTCATCAAGCGTTATTTTGAACTGCTCCAGCGGTCGACAGGCAACCAGCCGTAGTCAATCAGCGGTAGTTAATCAGTGACGTTACGCCGTGAAGACCAGAAACGGGTAAAATGCCGGTTTTCAAACCGCAGAGACGCAACATGTGGCGCCTCCTTGCAGGCCCGGCGTAACGTCAGTTAATCAGCGGTAGTCAACCAACCGGATCGTCAAGAAAACGCGCCCGGAGGTCCAGCGTAGGGATGCGGCAGGCTTCGGTGCGCCCGAACCAGCGATAGCGATTTCGCGCGATGAAGTCGTAGATGGCATCCCGCAGCACGCGAGGGATAATGATGCCCGCATACACTACCGGCCAGCCCCCCGACAGCCGGCGCGCAATACGCAGCGCCGCGCTCGAACGCGTATAACACTGCCCCTCCTCAATCAGCACGATGCTGTCCAGCACGCCCGCGTCGCGTCCACACTGAGCCAGGGCGGGCTTCGCCGCCTCCGATTGGAGGGCGGCAAAGCGAAAGTAGCTCTCCGGGTCCCTATCGATTACGAAGTGGACGGAGCCGTTGCACAGATTGCAAACGCCGTCGAATAAAACCAGCGCATGGCCGGCGCTCGGACTGCCGGCCCGTGCGGCGTCCCGAGTCGTAGGATCAGGGGAATCCATGGGAGAACCGTTCTGAATTGCCATTTCCGGGCCCCGATGTCTGTCCCGTGTTAAGGGAGATCGTGCGGAAGCAGTGATTGTTCCATCCCCGGAACCCTGAATGTGAAATCGGAACGCCAATCCAGCGCGGATTCGAGGGATTCGCGCTGTCTTGTTTCTCATTGAGCAAAAAACTTGTCTCGAAAACGCTTTTTTAGTACATTTGTGCTCGTTCTGACCGCCAGCCAGAACACGCCTGCCCTTCCTGCCCACGCGATATGCCAGGCTTCGAGCAAGCTTCCACCACAATGGCAAGACGAGACTACAGCTTTTCTGTCAACCCCAACTTACAGAAGTACGCCATTGTCTATGAGGATCTTATTTGTCTCTGAAGAGGTCGCTCCTTTTGCCAACGCCACGGAAATCGCTCTAATCGCCCGCCTCATCCCCGAACAGCTGCAAGAAAGCGGCGAATGCGACGTTCGGATCATGATGCCTCGTTACGGCCAGATCAGCGAACGCAAAAACCGCCTCCACGAAGTGATCCGTCTTTCCGGCAATGATATCCGTATCAATGGCCAGAAGGAACCCCTGAAAGTCAAAGTAGCCTCGATTCCGGGCATCCGGCTCCAGGTCTACTTCATGGACAACTCCAATTTCTTCAAGCGAAAGGGCATCCTATCGGATCGCGAGGGCAGCGTGTTCACAGACAACGTGGAACGTGCCTATTTCTTCAGCCGCTCGGTGCTCCAGACGATTCGCAACCTCGGCTGGCAGCCGGACATCGTCCACTGCTTCGGCTGGCTCAGTTCACTCACTCCGCTGCTGCTGCGCACCGAATTCTCGGACGACCCGATATTCGCCCGCACCCGCAGCGTGTACACGCCTGGCCTGGAGTCGTCGGACCAGCAGGTGAGCGCCTCGTTTATGTCCGAGCTGGTCTACCCGGATGGGCTGATGCCGCACACCCTGAGCGTCTCCGAAATGGCCTCGCACCTGGCCGATCATACGATCCACCTGCCGTCCGCGAATGGGTCCGCGAAGGGTGGGATGCGGTTCGCGGCCGAGGCCGGCGCATGCTGCGAACAGGCAACGCAATTGTATGAACAGGTCTTGAATGAAGTCGCTGTTTGAAACCTGCACCCCGTTCAGGCATTGACACCTTCTTCAAAACCCCGGCGGACTGGCTCCCCGGGGTTTTTGCTAAAACGAGGACGGCTCTATACGATTTTCTCACCACCATCGTTAGTACCGGACGCGCCTCGCGTCGAATCCTTCCCGACGAGGCCTCACTTACGTAATCTGGCGGTAGCTTCCCGCCACCCTGCATGGTTTCACCCCGACCGATTTACCTCGCCAGTATTCTGTGCGCCGGCTTCCTGTTTTTGAGTGCTTGCGAGGACCCTTCCGCCGTTGGCCTGGACCTCGTTGATACGGAGGGCGGTGTCCCCCAGCTCCAGCGCGTCGCGTTCGATCGCCTCGAAACGACGTCCGGCGATGGGCTTGTCGACAATGCTACGACACTGCAGTCGGGCTTCGTGGACGACCCGATCGTCGGTTCGATTGAGGCCACAGGATATATCGATTTCCTCGAAAATCTGGTGCTGCCGCCGGCTTACAAGAACGGCACGCTGACGGGCTTACTGCTGCGGTTGGAGCTGGCGACGGTGTATGGAGATTCGTCGTCACCCGTCACGTTTGCATTACACGAGGTGCTGAGCGAGTTCAAATCTTCTGGCAACGAGCAGGATGACGTCCCCGCCGTTGGACTCGAAATCGTGCAGTTTACCGTCGATCCGGACGACGACGCAATCCTCGTAACCCTGCCGGAGTCGTTTTATGCCGGGCGCGATACCACCTTCCGCTCGATCTTCTTCGGGACCTCGTTTCACGGATTTCAGGTGCGTCCGGTATCGGGAGCGGCGGTGATCGGGCTGTTTAACTCCGTCACGTCCGAGTCGAACCTGCGGGGCATCGTTGGCGCGGACACCGTCACGTTCCTCGCCACCAAGGGGCTCACGGCGTACACCCGGCCTACACCGGCCACGCCGCCGCCGGGTGTTACCATCTTGCAACAAGGCCTCGGGCCCAACCTGGCGTTTGATTTCGACCTGGACGCGTTCGAACAGTCGTCCGTCAATCGCGCGGCGTTCCAGGTGACGCTGGACACGCTGGTTTTTGAGAACGACCCACCGGCCTTTGTCCGCCCCCCGCTCTCCAACATGGCGCTTCACGGTGTCCTGGCGGATTCGACCTCGATCATCCTTGCTCTCGGTACGCTGCGGAGCAACGGTGTCACGCTGGATTTTGACTCGGCCTCCTTCCGCGAGGCGCTCCAGAGTGTGTTGCTCGGCGCGCCGGCGTTCGACCACTATGAAATTCGTTTCCTGTCGGCTTCCGGGAATAACCTCTCTTCACTTGTATTCCGGGACACCACGTCGGCCGAAACGCCACCAAGCCTCTATCTGACCACTACGCCCCTCAACCAGGGAAATTGAGTTCGGCCCTCTGATCCCCATCACCCATCCCCACGCCTCGCATGTCCTTTTCGCCCCGCATCACCCTCGCCCTCGCGGCCACGCTCCTTGCGCTGGCACTTCCGTGCGGGGTATGGGCCCAGCAGCGCAGCGACGGTTCTGTATATTCTCGCTTCGGCCTTGGCGAGTTATATAGCAACACGTCTTCCCAGATCCAGGCGCTGGGCGGCGGCGGGACCGCGCTTTCTTCCTTCAACTACGTCAACCTCGCGAATCCGGGCACGTGGGCGGACCAGGTCGTGACGCGACTAGCCGGAGGCGTACAGTTTCAGGGGCTTGACATCGAAGACGCTACGGGGGCGAGCAGCCGGCTAAACTCGAGCATGCTCGGCTCCTTTCAGTTTGGTTTCCCCGTGCTTCCGGGCAAACTCGGCTTTGTGGCCAGCTTCGCCCCCTACTCGCGGGTGGCGCACAGCGTTCGCAGCGGTCAGGTTGTCATTGATGATCCGACCCTCACCTCGCCGGCCGCCTACAACATCCGGTTCGAGGGCAGCGGCGGGTTGCAGACCGTTGCCCTGGGCCTCGGATACCGGCTCAACAAAAACGCCAGTATCGGCGGCGCGCTCAACCTCAACTTCGGCATCCTCCGGGAGTCCCGCTTCACCGAGTTCACCACATCCGAGTTCACCTCGACCCAGCTCGACCTGTCAACGCGCCTCTCCGGGGTCTCCGCCACCTTCGGTACACTTTTCACGTTCCGCCAACTCGCCTCCGAGTCTGACGCCTTGACGATAGGATTCAGCCTCAGCACACCCGGAAGCGTCGACGGCGTCCAGACGATCACTTCAGGCGATCCACTCGATCCGGATACCCTCGGCATCCCCTTGCGAGGGGCGCTGGACCTTCCGCTCCGGCTAAACGGAGGCCTCGCGTATTATCTGAATCGGCGGTGGACCTTCGTCGTGGACGGTACCCTCGAGCCATGGGACAAGCTGGATGGAGACCTCGCCCTCGCCGGCTTCGCCCCGGACGGCTCTTCGATCCTGGACGAACGGACGCGTGTTTCCGCCGGCGTGGAGCACCTCCCCTCGATCAACCCCCTCGATTCCTATCTCAAGCGTATTGCCTACCGCCTCGGGGGATATAGCGACACCGGCTACGTCATCCCCCGGGCTGGCGTGAGCTTCCGGACGACGGCGCTCACCGGTGGCCTGAGCCTGCCCACCCTCTTCCCTGGCACACACATTGATATAGGATTTGAGGTAGGCCAACGAGGCAGCACCGATTCAGGCTTCGTCCGGGAATCCTTCTACAAGATCCTGGTGAATATGAATATCGGAGAGCGCTGGTTCGATCGCCGGAAACTCGGTTGAGGTCTCCT
This sequence comes from Rhodothermales bacterium, assembly GCA_034439735.1. NCBI lineage: Bacteria > Pseudomonadati > Rhodothermota > Rhodothermia > Rhodothermales > Rhodothermales bacterium. Next base: position 5,753 of record JAWXAX010000171.1, read on the forward strand.
TGTCTTTTATGTATACTTCACCACTTCGCCACCGCGAAACCTTAACGAACACAGGTCAGATGAACCCTTCGGAACGACGCCATACCGCACCCTGGGTCGGCATCCTTACCGCGCTAATCCTTGCCGGAGCCACACAAACGCCGGTTTTTGCGCAGGAATGTTCGGACCCGCCCGAGGCCAACGAACAGGCCATGAACTACAGCCTGTACTGGGAATCCTTTAAAAATAAGGACTACGTATCCGCGCTTCCTTATTTGAAATGGGTCCTAACATGCGCTCCTGCCTACGCCGGCCCCGGTAAATTTGACGACCGCAACCTCGATCGCGCCACCAAGCTCTACGAAGCCCTGGCGACCGAAGCGGCCGACGAATCCACATCGCGCGCCTACCTCGACACCGCCCTGTCTTATTTTGACGCCGCGGTGCCCACTTTGAAGGACGCTAATGCCGAATTCAGCGAGGCCGAGTGGATCCTCAATAAGGGACGTTTCATCCAGAAACATGCCCCGACGCTCGCTGATCTCCAGGCTCAGGTTGGAGGTATCTACCGGCAGGTCTACGAGATGGACCCCATCCTACTGGACCCGCGTCCCTATTACCTGAACGTGATCGTGGACGACCTGGCGCAAACGGATGTCCAGCAAGCCGTCGACTTCCTGGAGGATGCCGAGTCGAAATTCGGTCAAGAACCGGAGACGGTTGAGCTCATTGCGCAGAAGCGCAACGCGCTGTTTAAGTCGCCGGAGGAACGCATGGGCTTCCTCGAGGATCAGCTTGCAAAGAATATGGGCGATGAAAAAATCATCGACGAACTCATCGACATTTACAAGGAGTTGGAGGAGCGCGATAAGCTGCTCGGGATGCTGAACCAGATGCTGGCCATCGCCCCCACCGCAAAGGTTCATATGGAGATCGGTGTCCTGAAGCTCGAGGACGGCGACGCCGAGGAAGCATTGACAAGCCTGGAAGCAGCGCTTGCGCTGCCGGACGGCGCGCAGCATGCCCGCGACATCAATTACAACCTCGGCATCGCCGCTCAGCAGCTGGAGCAATACGCCCGCGCCCGGACGTATTACCGTCGCGCCATCCAGGAGGATGCTTCGTTTGGCCGCGCGATCAAGGCGATCGGCGATCTATACGCCAGCTCCATCCGCGATTGCGGCGCCGCGATGGCGCGGACGGACCGGGCGGTGTACTGGCTTGTCGTAGACTACATGGAGCGCGCGCGTCAGGCCGATTCGGCCCTTTCCAGCACGGTAAATAGCGCCATCGGCACCTATAAGCCGCTCTTCCCATCGGCGGAAGACCTGTTCTTCGAGAGCTGGAAACCCGGCGACACGTATATGGTTAACCAGGGGTGTTATGCCTGGATTAACGAGTCGACGAAAGTTCGATCACCCAATTGATCTTTTTTCGTAGAACATAGGTACCTTACAGCCGGTGCGTTTTGAGACCGCCGGCTGTATTTTTTTATACTTGCCTGAAGCACCTTAACCATCACCCTTCACGTACATCCCCAGTTTCTTTCCAATGCCAACGATCGATACCATTCGCGCACGCCAGATCCTCGATAGCCGGGGAAATCCTACGATTGAAGTTGATGTGATCACGGAAGAAGGCATCCTGGGCCGCGCGGCGGTGCCGAGCGGCGCCTCGACCGGCGTCCATGAGGCTGTCGAACTTCGCGACGGGGACACATCCAGGTATCTGGGCAAGGGCGTGCTCAAAGCCGTCGAGAATGTAAACGAGGAAATCGCGCGCGAATTGATTGGCTGGAGCATCTTCGAGCAGAAACAGATCGATGCGCACCTCATCGCGCTCGATGGCACAGAGAATAAAGGCCGGCTCGGCGCCAACGCCATCTTGGGCGTCTCCCTCGCCGTGGCCAAAGCCGCCGCGGATACCGTCCAGCTCCCCCTCTACCGCTACCTCGGCGGCGCTAACGCCTCGCGCCTGCCCGTGCCCATGATGAACATCATCAATGGCGGGCACCATGCGGACAACACGGTGGACATGCAGGAGTTCATGATCATGCCGGTCGGCGCGTCGTCCTTCAGCGAAGGCCTTCGGATGGGCGTGGAGACCTTCCACCAGCTCAAGCAGGTCCTCAAGAAGAAAGGCTACAACACCGCCGTCGGCGATGAAGGTGGGTTCGCGCCGGATCTTCGGTCGAACGAGGAAGCGATCGAAGTCATCCTCGAAGCCGTCGTGAAAGCCGGCCTGAGCGCCGGCAAGGATGTGTTTATCGCCCTGGACCCGGCGTCGAGCGAGATGTACAAAGACGGCTCGTACCTCTTCTGGAAGAGCGATCCGACCAAGCGCCGATCGTCCGAAGATATGGTCGCCTTCTGGAGCGGCTGGGTCGAGCAGTACCCCATCATCTCCATCGAAGACGCGATGGCGGAGGACGACTGGGAAGGCTGGAAGATGTTGACCGAAGCGGTCGGCAAGAAGGTTCAGCTGGTGGGCGACGACCTGTTCGTGACAAACACGCGCCGGCTCCAACGCGGCATCGACGAAGGCTCGGCCAACGCGATCCTGATCAAGCTCAATCAGATTGGTACGCTGACCGAAACCCTGGAAGCCATCGAAATGGCGCACCAGAACAAGTTCACCGCGATCATCAGCCATCGCTCGGGTGAAACGGAAGATGCGACCATCGCGGACCTCGCCGTGGCGACCAACGCCGGCCAGATCAAAACCGGTTCGGCCAGCCGCAGCGACCGCCTCGCGAAATACAACCAGCTGCTCCGGATCGAAGAAGACCTGGGGACGGCGGCCACCTATCCCGGTCGCCGCGCCTTCAAATTCTAAACGGACCCGCGCTCGCACATGAAACCGATCGCCGCGCTTCGCACCCTTTCCGAACACATCCTCGCCACACCGCAATCGCGCCGCAAAGCGTTGATCACCGGCCTCGTGGTCATGGCCGTTTGGGTTACGTTTTTTGATAGCCATAGCCTGGTCCGACGCGCCCGCTGGCACAGCGAGCTTGGGGCCATCGCAGCTGAGAATACGCGCCTCCAACTCGAGGCCGATTCGCTCAGCGCGGCCATCGAGGCCGGCCTGTCCGACGAAGTCGTCGAGCGCCTGGCGCGCGAAACGTATGGGATGCGCCGGCCCGGCGAAACCGTTTACCGCATCAAGGAAGTCGACTAGCCACCCGGCCCCCGGGCGATTATGAATACCTTTGCTGTAGGCGTGGATCTGGGCGGCACGATGATCAAAGCCGCGCTCGTCGAGCGTGGACAGGGCATCCGTGAACTCGTCTCCATCGACACGCTCGCCGAGGAAGGACCGGAACCTGTCATCGACCGGATTGCCGGCCTCGTTCGCAGGCTGGCATCCGCCGCCAGCGCGGATTCGATCCTCGGCATCGGCATCGGCGCTCCTGGCGCGGTGAACTGGGAGCGGACGTCCGTCAGCAGGGCGCCCAATCTGCCCGGGTGGGATGTCATCAATCTGCAGACGGCGCTCCAAAGCCGCCTGGGCGCGGCCTTTCCTGTGATCGTCGAGAATGACGCCAATGTCGCCGGCCTTGGCTCGGCGCATTATGGCGCCGGGTTGCCGTTCGACTCGTTTATCCTGGTGACGCTGGGCACCGGAGTGGGCGGTGCAATTATCTACCAGAACACGATCTTCCGCGGCGCAACAGGCGGCGCCGGCGAGATTGGCCACATGACCATCGACTACGAAGGGCCGTTCGATCGGTCGGGCGTGGCCGGTGCCATCGAGGCCTATCTCGGGCAACGCTTCTTATCCCGACACGCCCGGTACCAGTTACTTAACCGCCCGGACAGCGTCATCCATAAGATGACTGGCGGAGATCTCGAGAAGATCACCCCCAAGATGCTCCACGAGGCCGCCCTCGCCGGCGATGCTGCCGTGCAGTCGGTCCTCGCCTGGGCAGGCCACAAACTGGGCTGTATCCTCGGATCGGCCATAAATCTGCTCGATATCCGTAAAGTGATCGTCGGCGGCGGCGTTTCCGCGGCGGGCGACTACATCCTGAAGCCGGCGTATGACTCGATGGTACGTTTTGTGATGCCGGGACTTCGCGATGGGTTGGAAATCATCAGAGAACACCTCGGCAATGAAGTCGGCATGCTCGGCGCAGCGCATCTTGTGTTCGAATACCACGACGGTCACGTCTCGGCTTCCTCCTGACGGAGGGTGCGGCCACGACGCGCACATCCGGCTGCCGCTATCCGCCCTCGCCGGCTGCATCTTCGCCTGCTGGGCCGGCCTGGCGCCCCTGGTGTACGCTCAGACCACCGCCCCGACCGATCTCAAGAATCCCGTAGAATCCACGGCGGACTCGCTGGTCATCGTCTTCGGCGGCAGCGCAGGGGATGTTGGAACGCTTTACGGGAAAGCGTCGGTATCCTATGGCGAGACCAAGCTCGATGCCCAGACCATCGAGATCCTCTTCGACATCGACGAACTCCGCGCCAGCGGAGCACCGAGCGACACAGGGATGGTCGGCCGGCCGCAGTTTAAATCGGGCGAGGAGACATTTCAGGGGGATCAGATGGCATTCAATATGCGCTCCGAACGTGGGCGTGTCACGAATGCCGATGTCGTCTACGACGACGGCCATATCCGCGGCGGCATCGTCAAACTCGGAGAGGACAGCACGGCCTATATCCGCAACGGGCGCTACACGACCTGTGAATGCGCCGACGACCCGTCGTATTCGCTACGATCGAGCAAAATGAAGGTCGTCGACCAGAAGAAGATCTTCACCGGCCCGATCCAGCTTTTTCTCTTCAACATTCCGACGCCGGTCTGGCTACCCTTTGCATTCCTGCCGGCACAGGCCTCGCGCCGCAGCGGCCTACTCGCCCCTACCTACGGCGAGGACGAACTGGGCTTTTACCTGCGGGATCTGGGCTGGTACTTCGTGCTGAGTCCGTACACCGACCTACAGTTGCGCGGCGGTTTGTGGACCAGCGGGAGCTGGCAGGCGAATACGCTGTTTCGGTATAACCGCCGATATCGCTACAGCGGGCAACTTCAGATGGATTTCGCCCGCCAGCGTAACGGCGAAAAGAACGATCCGGGGTTCGCGGTTCGCAACAGCACGTCTTTTCGGTGGAGCCATAATCAGACGATCAATCCATCGACATCCATCAACGGCGACATCAACCTGACCACCGCCGGCTACCTGCGCACGATTTCCGAACAATACGACGACCGCGTCACCCAGAGCATCTCCTCAAGCATGCGGTTTTCCAAACGATGGGCGTCAACCGGCCGCTCCCTGAATCTGAGCCTCTCCCAGCGCCAGGTGTTGGACACCGGCGCCGCCAATCTGCGGCTTCCATCACTCTCATTTTCCCAGAATTCGCGCAAACCCTTCGCACGTGAAAACCGCCCCCCCGGCTCCGGCGAGCCCTGGTTCGAGAAGATCACCTATACCTACAACTTCGGGCTCGACAATACCTTCGACTTCAGGCCGCGCTCGGACGCCCAGTTGCTCGCCGCCGGCGACACGTCTGCTCTGGATATCACCTGGGTCGACGCCCTCTTTAACATCGACAAGTACCAGCGGGCCACCGGAGAAGATGAGCCGTTCGACTTCAAGGCCACCAACCGCATCCCCGTGTCCGCGACGTTCTCCGCCAGCCGGTTCAGCCTTAACCTGACGCCGAATCTGAACTATACCGAGGATTGGTACATCAGCACCCAGCGGCGGGACCTCGAGCTTCAGCCCGACTCCACGCAGCGCCTCGTCACCGCCGTGCAGCCCGGCTTTTTTGCTCTCCGCCAATTTTCCTCGGGCGTCTCCGCCAATACGACCATCTACGGGCTTTTTCCGATTCGTGTCGGCGCCTTCACCGGCGTGCGCCACACCCTCCGCCCGACCCTCGCGTTCACCTACCGACCCGACTTCGGCGGTGACTTCTGGGGGTATACGCGGTCGTACACGGACCAGAACGGCAACGAGGTCGAGTACGGCATTGTCAATGGCGTGCAGCAAGGATTGCAGCAGGCCTTATCCCTTTCCGTCGGCAATACGTTCGAGACCAAGCAGGTCACCGTGGACTCAACCGGAGCTGATCGGAATAAGGTGGTCAAGCTCTTCAACCTGGATGGAACGGCCAGTTACAACTTCGCCGCGGACTCGCTGAAGCTGTCGAACATCGGCATTAGCGGACGCACCAGTTTGCTCAACAACACCCTCAACTTGAACGCGCGCGCGACCTACTCTCCCTATCAGCTCAACGCCGAGGGGACCCGTGTGATCGACGCGTACTTCTTCTCCCTCGAGCGATTCCGGCTGGCCCGGTTGACGAGTCTCTCATTAACAGCCAACACCTCGTTTCGGAGCAAGTCGGGCGGCGGCGGCCGGCCGCTCGAATCGTCACGAGCCACGTTAAATGACGATCGAAGTGGCGTTTTTGGCGATCCGATGTCGCGAATCGGTAACAGCATCATGAACCCGACAGGCGACTATGTCGACTTCGACATCCCCTGGTCACTCTCGACCGACTTGACCTATGGTATCCAGAAACAAACGAGCAATCGGACCCGCACCATCACACTGAATGCCCGTTTCGATTTTAGCCTTACGCCCAACTGGAAAGTACAGGGGCGCACCGGGTACGACTTCGAGCGCAAGGAGGCGGTGACGACGAATATCAGTTTCTTCCGCGACTTCGAGTGCTGGCAGATGTCGCTCAGCTGGGTGCCGTTCGGGCGGTATCAGTCGTTCGGATTCAACCTGCAAGTCAAGAGCGGTCAACTCAGGGATTTCCTTCGCATCCGCCAGCCGCGCTCGGATGTCGGCGGTCAATTCGACGGCCTGGTGAATTGATCGCAGGGCGGGAGGCCGGCCCTACTCCTCTGGTACCACCTTTTTAGCCGCTCAGACGTAGAGCGTTATGTATGGAACGCAGTAGAATGGCCATAGAATGACTGTGTTCGCACGTAGTGATCACTCTCCCCCATCCAGGCGTGAGACTATGACGTTCGCAAGCCCCATGTTCAGCCGATTCACCCTCCCATTCGCGCGCCTCTTTTCATCGGCGCCGACCGATCGCCGCATCGCCGGTTATCTCGCCGAGTTGTTCGAAAGCGAGATGGACCATACGGCTGCCGAAGGCCTCCGCTTCTACGTCAAGCGAGGCATTGTGACGCTCCATGGCACACTCTATGACGCCATGGATCGCGACCATGTCATCCAGCTGACGGCCCGAATCCCCGGTCTCGATGCCATCGTGGACCGGCTCCACATCGTTGACGATGTCCACCATGAGGCCTTAAACGCGCGCGTCGTCTTGTTGCTCAACGGCACGCACGCGCCCACCCATTTGCTACCCGCTTAAAATCGAGGTGTGCATAAAAGCCGGACGATAGCTCGGAATCGCGCAGGAATAATTCGGTCCCCGAACACGCCTCGACGACGGCTTGTACGAGCGCCTTTCCTACACCAATGCGTTGAACGTCCGGCTCGACCACGAGATCACACAGATAGCTGAACAAGACCCGGTCGCTGAGAACCCGTGCAAGACCAACGAGTTGCCCATCCAGCCAGGCCGTCAGCACGATAGACGCATTTTCGAACGATGTCCATACCTCGGCGGGATCGCGTGCCTCCCGCAGGAGGGGCCCCCGACGAAACAGCGTGATAATCCGCGCCGGCGTAAGGTCGTTCAACCCCTCGCGTATGATCAGGTTGGCGATGTCTTTGCGAGATTCCTGGGGAGCGATCATGGGGCGTTACGGGTTGGGGCGTCTCAATCAGGCATCTCCTTTCACCCAGCGCGCATCACGCGCCGTGAGATATGCCGTTTCGGAAGGCGCGGGCACGGCCGGGTCGGCCCAAACCCGAAGGCGTTGCCCCTCGGCCTCGAACCAGTATTCGGCGTAGGTCCCGAGAAACTGCCGGGAGAGGACCCGCGCCTCGATGCCTTCCTTCCCTCCAAACTGCACATTTTCCGGCCGAACCGCAAGCACATGCGACGCTGGTGCGGGCGTGGGTGCAAAAGCTTCGGCCAGACGGCCCGGCGCCACGATATTGCTCCCTCCCAAAAACCGGGCGACAAACGCCGTATCCGGTTCGCGATACAGCGTCTCGGGTGCGCCGATCTGCACCAGGCGGCCGGCGTTCATCACCGCGATCCGGTCCGACAACGCCAGCGCTTCCTGCTGATCGTGCGTGACATAGATGCTGGTGGTCCCAAGGGCGTTCTGCAGTTCCTTCAACTCCACGCGCGTTTGTTCGCGAAGCGAGACATCCAGATTGGAAAGCGGCTCGTCGAACAACAACACCCGAGGGCGCACAGCCAGCGCGCGCGCCAACGCCACCCGTTGTTGCTGGCCGCCGGAGAGCTGCGTCACGGGCCGGCTCTCGTAGCCCGACAGGTTCACCCGCGCTAGCGCTTCCGCCGTCCGTGTGGTGATGGTGGCCTTATCAAGCTTCCGCACCCGCAGCCCATACGCGACATTCTCGCCGACCGTCATGGTCGGGAATAACGCATAACTCTGGAAGACCATGGCCGTTGGCCGGTCCTGCGGCGAAGCGTTTGTGACGTCGTCCCGACCGATGCGCACCGTGCCGGCGTCAGGTCGCTCGAACCCCGCGATTGTCCGCAACAGCGTCGTCTTGCCGCACCCGCTGGGGCCGAGGAGCGACACGAATTCGCCGGCCTGGATAGACAACGCGACCCCATTGACCGCCACCGTCTCGCCGAAGCGCTTGACGATATCGACCAGTTCGACGGAGCCGGCGGTGTCCGGCGGATTCAAGGGTGGTGCGGTCATCGGTGGCGATCAGGCCGCGAGGGCGCTCGTCACTTTTTCCGCGGCCTCCTTGAGAAGGATAGCCGTCTCGACCTTCAAGCCGCTGTCTTTGAGGATCTGCTGCCCTTCAGCCGCATTCGTGCCCTGGAGGCGGACGATCAGCGGGACGCGGATTTCCACCTTACGGGCGGCCTCCACGACCCCATTCGCCACGCGGTCGCACCGGACGATTCCACCAAAGATGTTTACCAGGATGGCCTTGACGTTCGGATCCTTGAGGATGATCCGAAAGCCGGCTTCCACCGTCTGGGCGTTGGCGCCGCCCCCGACGTCCAGGAAGTTTGCCGGCTCGCCGCCGGCCAGCTTGATGATGTCCATCGTTGCCATGGCGAGGCCTGCGCCGTTCACCATGCAGCCCACGTTGCCATCGAGCTTGATGTAGTTCAGGCCATGTTCGCTGGCTTCCACTTCGAGCGGAGCCTCTTCGTGGACATCGCGGAGCGCGGCGAGGTCCGGGTGCATATAGAGGGCGTTCGAGTCGAACGTGATCTTGGCGTCGACCGCAATGACATCGCCCTGGGCGGTAAGCACCAGCGGGTTGATCTCGGCGATCGCAGCGTCCGTCTCCTCGTAGGCCTTATAAAGCGCGAGGATGAACTTGACGGCCTGTTTGAGCGCTTCGCCCTCGAAACCAAGGCTATAGGCAAGCCGGCGGGCGTGGAACGGCTGGATTCCCGTGACCGGGTCAATCCACACCTTCAAGATTTTTTCGGGGTGCTCCTCCGCTACGGTTTCGATTTCAACACCACCTTCGGTGGAGGCCATGACGACATTCTGGTTGCGTTGGCGATCCAGCGTGATGCCCAGATAAAACTCCTTCGCAATATCCGACGCTTCCGCGATGAGTACGGCGCGCACCTTTTGGCCTTCGGGCCCGGTCTGGTGCGTCTTCAGCATCATGCCCAGGATCGCGTTCGCTTTTTCGCGTACTTCCGCGACGCCCCGTGCGAGCTTGACGCCGCCGCCTTTGCCGCGGCCGCCGGCGTGTATCTGCGCTTTGACTACAAACAGATCGATGCCGCGCTCGGCCTTCATTTTCTCCGCGGCTGCGACAGCCTCATCCACCGAATAGGCCACGATGCCGGGTTGCACGGCCACGCCGTACCGTTGAAGAACGTCTTTTGCCTGATATTCGTGTAATTTCATGCGTCTCTGGGCGTCAAGAAAGGTGTAAGGCGGAACTCTATCTCAGGAGATCAAAGTCCCAACGTGGCGCTCGGTCTTCGCCGAACCCGCGTTCAGGCCGTGTTGAACCGAAGCTCGCCGGTTAAGTTTACACCGGCAGACTCCCCTCTTTTAATTTTGCTCTAGTTTTCCGGCGTTTTTCCCCTTCCGGCAATTCCGCGGCGCTTGCTTATCATGACGACGATTGACTTTCACATCATGCGTCGCTTTCTCACAGGCACCGTATTTCTGATCGGTTGCCTGATCGTTTTTTTTGTCGTGCTCCATTATGTCGAGTTCGTGGACGATTTTTTCGATCGTGGGGCGAGCATGAGCCAGGTCTTCCTGGAATATTACCCCAACTTCGTCCCAGACATCGTGCGGCTGACGAGTCCTCTGGCCGTATTCCTCTCTTGCGTCTATCTGACGGGCAAGTTATCGCAGCAATTGCAGCTAGCGGCGTTACAGACCAGCGGTGTTTCGTTGTACCGACTGCTGCTTCCTTTTCTCGTAGTGGCCCTGGCCATCAGCGTGTTCATGTTCTGGTTTAACGGGTGGATCGTTCCCAGGACGAACCAGACCGTAATCGAATTCGAGCAAAAGTACCTCAAGAACAAACAGCAGCAACTGGACCCAAGCGACATCCACCGCCAGAACACCCCCGAGAGCATCGTATCGGTTGGGTTTTACGATCGTATGGCGCAGGTAGCCCACAAGGTATCGATACAGCACTTCGGCGACGGCCGGCGGCTCCTGTCGCGCATGGACGCCAAGCGCATGAGCTGGGTGGATTCGCTGGGGGTGTGGCAAATGGCGGATGTCACCGAGCGCACGTTCTTGGACGATGGGCGGGCGCTTTTCCGCAAGATCGATGCACTGGACACCCTGCTGACGATTTACCCCCGGGATCTGGCGCGAACGGAACGGGAAGTGGAATCGATGACCATCCCGGATGCGCGCGCGTACATCGACGCGCTCCAGCGGTCGGGCGCAAACAACACAGGGCGCACGATTGTCGGCTACCAGAGCAAGTTCGCCTACCCCCTGGCGAACGTGATCGTGGTACTAATCGGCATGCCGCTGGCGGCCGTCCGCCGGCGCGGGGGGCAAGCCGTCCAGATCGGTCTTGGCCTGTTGATCGCCTTCTTTTACCTCGCGACGATGAAACTTGTCGAGCCATTCGGGTATAGCGGCGAGTTACCTCCTGTCGTCGCCGCGTGGCTGCCGCACGTCTTGTTCACGTTGCTGGGAATTTTTCTCGTCGCCAGGGCAAAAAAATAGGGAGAGGATGCTCACGCTTCGCCGCTCGGACCTCCAAACTGGATGGGCGGTCCACCATGGGTCGGTGTAGCGATAGGCCCATTGGCCGCTTCATAGCGCCGGATGTTGTCCGCCAACGCCGCCAGCAAGCGCCGCGCGTGGGGGGGCGTAACGATGATGCGGTTTTTCACCCTCGCCTTCGTGACCCCCGGCACGACCCGGATGAAGTCCAGGATAAACTCTTCGCTCGAATGCGCGATCATCACCAGGTTGGCGTATTCACCTTCGGCCACATCTTCGCTTAATTCGATATTTAGTTGGACGTGCGCCTGCCCTTCGTTTGCGTCACTCATGGTGTTTTCCTTTCGATTCCGAGTTGGTGCGCCCGATATTGGCGAGCGCGCTGATGAGATCGCTTTTTGTAATGATGTCGTACGACCCGTCGGTCCGCTGGACCAGGACGGCTCCCATGTCCTGCTCCAGGTACGCGGAGAGGTGTTCGAGGTGGAGGCTGCTGGGGACGATCGGAAAGGGGTCGCTCATGGTGCCGGCCACCTGTTCGTTGCGTGCTTCGGGCGTGGCGATGAGGCGTTTGAGAATGCCCTTTTCGGTCAGGCTGCCCACGACCGACGCGCCGTCCATTACAGGGATCTGCGAGATGCCATGTTCGCTCATGACCGCGATGGCATCGCCCAGGGTGTCGCCGGCCTGTACATGGACGATGTGTTTCTGCCGCCGACGCAGCGCGATCACCTCGTCCGCGGTCACATACGTGGGCCGATCGAGGAAGCCGTTGTTCCGCATCCACCGGTCGTTGTACGTCTTCGACAGGTAGCGGAAGCCGGAGTCCGGCAGTACAATGACCATCACGTCGCTCGGGCTCAGTGTCTCACGGTTGGTCTGGCACCATTGCAGGGCGCCGGCGACGGCCAGGCCGCAGGATTGCCCGACGAACATGCCTTCCTCGCGCGCGAGCCGGCGCGTCATCTGCATCGCCTCTTTGTCCGTCGCGCGGACGTAATCGTCCACCAGGTCAAAGTCCATGTTCTTGGCCAGGATATCCTCCCCGACGCCTTCCGTCACATACGGGTAGATCTCGGTTTTATCGAATTCCCGCGTGAAGAAGTATTTATAGTAGACCGAACCGTAGGGATCGACGCCGA
>JAWXAX010000172.1 GCA_034439735.1 Rhodothermales bacterium
CGCCGCCCACGAGGGCTTCCGAGAGGTCAAAAGGAAGCACCGCCGGCTGGTTGCGCGTGACGGTGACGGGCCGGCTTTTTGTCGCCGCCACGGCCGGCCGGGCATTGGTGCCTTCCGTCTCGTAATAATTCCAGTTGTCGAACGAGGGGAGGCTGGGGATGATTTGATCTTGCGTCAACCGTTCGAGGCCGTAAGTGACGGCATCGACGTTGGTGACGTGCATGGGCAGGAACGGCTGCTCGTCGGCTTCGATGACGAGCAGGCCCTCGGGGATGCGGGCGGAGGGGACATAAGCTTTTGCCAGAAACCGGTGCTCGCCGCGGACAAGCAGCTGGCCGTGGACGTCGCGGAGGCTGTCGAGCCGGACCGTGTACCGGGTCTCCGGCGCCCAGGTGACGGGCAGGCGGTGCTCGGTGGCCACGAAGTCGTCGCGGGACTCCACGCCGGCCGGCAACGCCAGCGCCGGCTGGATGTCGAGCGCGCGGCGTACATCGCCGAAGCGGACCTCCGTCGTAAAGTGGAGCGTCACCCCTTGGGCGGGGTCCAGGTTGGTTGTGATCTCGTCGTAGTTCTCGTCCTGTTGCGTCGCCTTTACAAACGCCAACTCGGGGAAGGTGCTGAAATGGAGTTGCTCCGCGCGTGGGCTCCCGAGATTCCCCTCGGCGCCGGGCAGGCCGGCGTCGATCGATACGTAGTAATCAACCCCTTTTTCGAGCGGGGCGGTGGGGGTGAGGACGGCCGTGCTGTCGCCGGCCATGCGAAAATCGACCGGCACCGGGGCGTCGTCCGATTGCCTCCGGAGGCTCAGAAAACGAGCGTTCCCGGTTGCGTTTATGGCCTGGTTGAACGTGAGGAAGAGGCCGGCGGAAGGGTTGACGAAACGTTGGTAGGCGGTGGGGTTGGATGTCAGCAGTTGCGGGCGCGGCGTCTCGAACGTCCACACAAATGGCTCGCTCATGCGCTCCCCGTCGAGAGCGACGAGGCCGGCGGCCAGGGTGGCGGTGAACGCCGTGTTGAGCGGCAGGGGATGGGTAGGTTGGAAGACGAGCGTCTGCGTCCCTTCCCAGCGGAGGGCGCCGGCGACGGCCGGCTCAAAGGTGATCTGGCCGGTGGGTGGGGCCGGCGCTTCACCGACGGGCGCCATGGGCCGGCTGAAGGTGATGGCGATCGCCTGGGCCGGCTGAAGTTGGAGCAGCGTGCCAGACGGCGACGCGCTGATCGGACGAAGCGGTCCATCGAGCGTCGGCACAAACGCGGCGGCCGTCGCGGGAAGGTCCAGCGCGACGGATTCGATGTCGTTCTCATCCGGCCCGCCGGAGCGTCCGCACGAGAGGGTGACCAGGACCAGCAGGAGCGGGAATTTATCTAAAAGACGCATAGGTATCGTTTTCGTAGAGACGCCCCGGTGGGGCGTCTGAGATGGTCGTAAATTCCTGTAAAAAAAGCTCAACACCGTACACCTACTCGAAAAGCCGGACAGGATAGCGAAACCCCAACTACTTGAGTCATCCCGAGCTTGTCGAGGGACCTCCCGGACGATCGAGAGGTCCCTCGACAGGCTCGGGATGACTTTGGATATGGGAATTAGCGATTTTGTCCTTTAACCATACGTTCATCCTCGACAAGAAGGCCCTGCGAAGCCGGGCTAAGGGTCTCAGGAAGTCACGCGCGAAAGTACGCGTAACGTCACGGGTAAACCTGTTGTTATTCCGAAACCCGCAGCTCCCGCGGATCCGCCAACGACGGTGGTTCGAGGAGCGGGTCGATCACCAGAATGTGGGCTGGCAGGCTCCGCACCGGAGCACCTGCCAGGGTGCGGGCGCGGAGTTCGAAGGTATGGGACCCGGGCGCTAGCGTCCAGAAGGCCTCCTCCAGTGGCAGGTCTGCCGGGGCGCCGTCGATCCACCAGTTTGGCCGACCGAGGGTCTCGTTCACGACGGCCTCCAGGGGGATGCGCTGGAAGCTCCGACGGAGCACGGGGTCGATCTGGAATCGCGCGCCGGACACGGGGTAGGCGACGCGGAGGCCGGCGTCGTACGCCGGGGCATCGTCCGGGCCGGCCTGGGCCAGGGTGACTGTAGGCGGCAGCGGCAGGCCGCGGTCGCGCATCCAGCCGTGAAATTCGGGGGGGTAGACCGTGTACCGCGTGGGCTGGCGATGGGCGGGTGGCGTCGACGCGTCGGCGAGCAGTCCGCTCCGTCGGTCGATGACCACTTCGCGGTGTACCGAGCAGGTGTCCGCGGGCATCGCGCCGGCGCGCATCCACACACGCTGCCGCACGGGGCAGAAGGCGCCGAGCTGGTGGCCGCTCGCCGGGCAGACGAGCGCTTCGGCGATCCCGGCCGGCATCGCGAACGCGCCCCCAGGACCGAGGCGCTGCATAATCGACTTAAATAGTGGTCCCGCGCCCGACACGCCGCTGACACGTTGCATCGGGCTGCCATCGAAGTTGCCCACCCACACGGCCACCGTATGTGCCGGCGTGAACCCGATCGCCCAGTTGTCGCGGTAGTCCTTCGTCGTGCCTGTTTTGACGGCGGCGGGGAAGGGGAGTTCGAGCGGACCGTACCGCCCGAATGCCGCCTGGCGGGCCTCGGGGTCGGACAGGATGTCGGCGATCAGAAACGCGATGTCGGGCGATACGGCGGCCGGCCTCGCGAGCGACCCTTCCGGCGCTACCTCGTGCCCACCGGCTGTCGTGGCGGCCGCGATGGCACGTAGTTCAGGCGCGTCGCCACCGCGCGCGAACGCCGCGTAGGAGCGTGCGAGTTCGAGCAGTTGTACCTCGCCGTTCCCCAGCGTCAGGCCTACGCCGTAGTGCTCGGCCGGCCGGCTCAGGGAGGCGAACCCGAAGGCGTGGAGTTGGTCGAGTAGCCGCTCGTGCCCCAGCTCGCGGGCGAGGCGCACGGCCGGCACGTTGTAGCTGTTGGCCAGTGCCTCGCGGAAGGGGATGGGGCCATGGAAGGTTTTGTCGTAGTTCTGGGGAGCGAAGGCGCCGCCGGCTTCGGGGATCTGGACTTCGAGGTCAGCCAGGATGGTAGCCGGCGTGTATCTCCCCGATTCCAGGGCCAGCGCGTAGGTGAACGGTTTGAGGGCGCTACCCGGTTGGCGGAGGGCCAGTACCCCATCGTTCTGCCCGCCCGTGGCCGCATCCCAGAAGTCGACGCTGCCCAGATATGCCAGCACTTCCCCCGTGGCATTGTCCAGCACCAGCGCCGCCGCGTTGCCGACGTTTTCGCTGTTCAGGCGGGCGAGGTGGGTGCGGGCGAGCGCCTCGACATCCTGCTGGAGGCGCGCGTCGAGGGTGGTGCGGACGTGGGTGACTTCATCGGCCAGCAGGCCCAACTCGC
>JAWXAX010000173.1 GCA_034439735.1 Rhodothermales bacterium
GGATGCCGACGAGGGCTTCTTCGGCCTCCGGGCTGGGGAGGATGACGGTCGGGGCGGCTTCGCCGGAGTAGGGGATGTTACCGAATTCGTTGACGCTATTGAAGAAACCAAAGAGTTCGAAGTATTCCTTCTGCGTGACCGGGTCGTATTTATGGTCGTGGCAGCGGGCGCACTGCATCGTGATACCCATAAAGGCCGTCCCGACGGTCTGGACACGGTCGGCCACATATTCGACGCGGTATTCCTCCGGCACGATGCCGCCTTCCTGGCTCTGCATGTGGTGGCGGTTGAAGGCCGTGGCGAGCAGCTGCGTTTTGGTGGGGTTCGGGAGGAGGTCGCCGGCCATCTGCCAGGTGACGAATTCGTCGAACGGCTGGTTGATGTTGAACGACTCGATGACCCAATCGCGCCAGGGCCAGACGTTGCGCATGCCGTCGTCCTGGTAGCCATGGCTGTCGGCGTAGCGGGCGACATCGAGCCAGGCGCTGGCCATCTGTTCGCCATAGGCCGGCGAGGCGAGGAGCCGGTCGGCGACCCGTTCGTAGGCGCCCGGTGCATCGTCCGCGAGGAAGGCATCGATTTCCTCGATGGTGGGGGGCAGACCCGTCAGGTCGAACGTGACGCGCCGGATGAGCGTCTCGCGGGAGGCTTCGGGAGCGGGGGTGAGACCTTCGCGTTCGAGCCGGCTCAGGACAAAGGCGTCAATTTCGTTGCGGACCCGGGCGGAGTCGTCGGCGGCCGGCGGCGCGGGTTTTTCGGGGAGGATGAAGGCCCAGTGGGGCTTATACACGGCGCCCTGTTCGATCCAGCGGATGAGGATGGCTTTTTCGTCGGCCGTGAGGGCGAGGTTGGATTCGGGCGGCGGCATCTGCGTCTCCGGATCGTCGGATACGATCCGGTGGAAGAGCATGCTCCGGCCGGGCTTTCCATTGACGATGGCGTACTTGCCTGGAGACTCCGTCAATTCGGCCTTCGCCTGTTCCTCGAGATCGAGCCGGAGGCCGGCCTCGCGTTTGTTCGCGTCCGGTCCGTGGCACGCAAAGCAGCGGTCCGACAGGATGGGGCGGACGTGGTAGTTGAAGTCGATCGTCTCCGGGAGCCGATTTTCAGCCTCCAGGACATCGGCCGGCTTATCGGGCGCGCAGCCGGCGAGGAGTACGAGGGCCAGGACAGGGAGGAGACGCATGGGTTGTGCGGTATGCTGAATGCAGCGCTTGATACGCAAAAGGGGTAACGTGGGATCACTAATGTACGCGACGAAAGCCACAGATTCAGCTACTTGAACGGGCACTTTGCGAGTTGACGTGTCGTTACAACGGCCACGCACACCACGCGCTACCCCATGAAACCGACCGACGACACGACATCCAGCCCGCTGTCCTTTTTTCGCACGCTGACTCTGTTGGCTGTGTTGTCGACCGCCAGTGAAGTGCGGCACGGCATCCGGGAGCGCCGTGCGGGCAGGGATCCATCGGATCAGGAGCAGGCGGATCGTGCGATAGACGGTTTGCTGCAGGCCGGAGTGGAGCTGGCCGGCCATCTGATGCAGATCCGATCAGGTCTGGTCATTTCGGTCGTCGAAGGCGATGAAACGGCCGTCGCGGCCACCCGGCATATGCTCATCGTGTTGCGCTACAATCGGGTGTTGCGCCTGTTGCATCGGGTGCATCAGGGGTTGTTGAGCCTGTATCCGGCCGTCTCGGAAGACGTGGTGGAAGAGGCCAGGGTGTTCATGGCGCGGTGTCAGCGAATCATGCACGATGAACTGGAGGCGAGTTATGAAGAGCAGGTGCTGTTGATCGACCATCTGCTCGATTTTTCGGTCCGCATGGAACGCACCGTGCGGTCGTTGCCGGCCGCATGAGGCGCCGGCCCGTCATCAATCCCCCAACCCTTACTGGAATGGCAGCACAAGCCCTGGAAGTCGCCACGATCGGCGGCGGGTGTTTCTGGTGTATCGAGGCGGTGTATTCGCCGCTCAAGGGCATCGAGAAGATCGTCTCCGGCTATGCCGGCGGGCATAAGCCCGATCCTACCTACAAAGAAGTGTGCACCGGCACGACAGGCCACGCCGAAGTCGTCCAACTCACGTTCGACCCGTCCGTGATCCCGTTTAATGACGTACTGGAGATCTTCTTCGCCATGCACGATCCGACGACGCTCAATCGCCAGGGAGGAGACGTCGGGACCCCGTATCGATCGGTTGTTTATTATCATGATGATGCGCAGAAGCGCACCGCCGAGTCAGTGATCGCCCGTCTCACGGCCGATGAGGTGTTCGACGATCCCATAGTAACGCAGGTTGAGCCACTGGATGTGTTCTGGCCGGCGGAGTCGTATCATCAGGATTACTTCGCCCGGAACAGCTACCAGCCCTATTGCATGGCCGTCATCGCGCCGAAGGTGATCAAGTTGCGGGAGAAATACGCCGCGCGGCTGGCAGCAGGGTAAGATTAGAGATTGAGAAACTGTTGGGATTTCCCCAATCCAAGGCACGGTCATCCCCGCGAAGGCGGGAAACGAGCGAAGCGACTTACGAAGTAATCCAGCCGTCAGAATGGCTTTTTTCTGGGTCCCCGCCTGCGCGGGGATGACTTGCTATTAGTGAAATCTGCAAAATCTCTACAATTTCTAAAGACTTGATATTAAAGGAGTTTGGGGTGAGGGGAAATCAAAGACTGACGGGTGAAACATGGATCGTCGATCGTTTATGGCGCAGTGCGGCACGTTGGGTTCGGCCGCGTTATTGACCCCGCTACTCGATAGCCGCGCCGCGGTGGCGGCGCCCAAAGCGTCGGCGGCCATTCGGGTGGGCGTGATCGGGTGCGGCAGTGTGTCGGGGGTCTATCTACCCCATCTCACGAAGTCGTCGCACGTCCAGGTCGTCAGTGTATGCGACCGGGTTCCGGAGCGTGCCGAGCAGCGGGGCGAGGCGTATGGCGTCGTGCATCGGTATCCGAACATCGATGCGATGCTGGCCGGCGAGCCGTTTGATCTGCTGGTGAACCTGACGGACATGCAGGAGCACGGGCATCTGAACAAACAGGCGCTTGAGGCCGGCAAACACGTGTGGAGCGAGAAGCCGATGGCCAACACGTACGCTGAAGGTTGGCGGTTACTGGAACTGGCGATCGAGAAGGGGTTGCGGATCTGGGGCGCGCCGGCGGTGGTGACGAGCCCGCATTTTGCGTTTATGTCAAAGGCGATCCAAGAGGGCCAACTCGGACGCGTCGCGGCGGCACACGCCACGTACGGGCATCTGGGGCCGACCTGGTCGTCGTTTTTCTACGAAGAGGGCGGCGGCAGCCTGCCCGACCTCGGAGTGTATAACCTGACGACGCTATCAGGGCTGCTGGGCCCGGTCCGCGCCGTGGTGGCCATGACCGGCGTGATCACCCCGATGCGGCGAATCGACGAGAAGGGCGACGTAAGGGTGGTGGCGGAGGACAACGCCATGGTGATGATGGACCACGGGAACGGGACCTTCTCACACGTCCAGAGCGGGTTCAACTACTTCGATCCGCACGGTCACGAAGGCGCCGGCCAGGACCGGTCGACGATCTCGCTGGTGGGTACCGGTGGCGCGATGCAGCTGATCGGGTACGACTGGGAGCCAAACGGCGTCGACCTCGCCACGCAGGAGCGGCAGTCCTTCGAGCGCCACGTGAAGGACGCCGAGGGCTACGTGTGGGAGCAAGGCGCGTCGTATGTGGCCGAGTGCCTGGCGACAGGCAAAGAATCGCTCATCCGCCCCGAACACGCGTTACACGTGCTCGAGATCATCATCGCGGCGCGCGAGTCGCAGGAGACCGGCCGGCGGGTGCCGATCCAGTCAACGTTCAAGTGGCCGGTTTTGTAACCCCCTACAATTCCCCCCGCTTCATCGCCCCCACCGCATAGTCCACCGCGCGGGCTGTCAGCGCCATGTAGGTGATGGACGGATTCTGGCAGGGGGCCGAGGTCATGCAGGCGCCGTCGGTGACGAACACATTCGAGACCTCGTGCAGCTGGTTGCGGCCATTAAGGACGGAGGTCTTCGGATCGCGCCCCATGCGGGCAGTACCCATTTCGTGGATGCCGAGGCCCATTTCCGCGCCGATGCCGCCGGGCACGTGATCATCGTAGGATGAAACGTTGGTGGCGCCGGCGCGCTCAAGCATTTCGGCCATCGATTCGGCCATGTCCTTGCGCATGGCCAGTTCGTTGGGACCCCATTCCGCGTGGAAGCGGAGGGTGGGGATGCCGTAAGGGTCGCCCGCGGCGTTGTCGAGTGCTACATAGTTCTCGTGGCTGGGCAGCGTTTCGCCGAAGCCCGTCATGCCGACGCGCCAGGGGCCAGGGTCGCGGAGGCGGGCCTTGAGGTCGGCCCCGAAGCCGGGTTCACCGGCGCCGCGGCCCCAGCTTGGCCGGTAGGCATCGCCTTCGATCCCGTATCCACGGACGAAGTCCTTCATCTCCGTATTTCCGCCGATATTGCGGTAGCGGGGGATGTAGAAGCCGACGGGCCGGTTGCCGTAGTAGTAGGAGTCCTCCAGACCCGGCAGTTCGCCCGAGGCGCCGACATGAAAGTGGTGATCCATGAGGTTGTGTCCCAGTTCGCCGCTGGCATTGCCGAGTCCGTCGGGGAAGCGATTCGACCGGGAATTGAGCAGGATATGGGTGGAGCCGAGGGTGGATCCGCAGAGGAAAATGACCGGCGCGTTAAATACGAGGTCCGATTTCGTTTCCGCGTCGATGACGCGGACGCCCGTCGCGCGGTCGGTTTGTTCGTCGTAAACGATGCTGTGGACGATGCTATGGGGGCGTACGGAGAGGTTGCCCGTGGCGGCGGCGGCCGGCAGCGTCGAGGTGAGGCTGCAGAAGTAGGATCCTGTCGAGCACCCGCGCCAGCAGGGGCCGCAATAATGGCAGGGGAGGCGGTCGCCGATGGGCTCGGTGAGGATGGCGCAGCGGGCGATGGTGAGATAGCGTTCCGGGTAGTGGGCGCGGATGCGTTCGCGGAGGTAGAGCTCGCCGGCGTTGAGCGGCATCGGCTTCTGGAACTGGCCGTCCGGGAGGTGGGCGAGGCCGAGTTTTTCGCCGGAGACGCCGGCGAAGCGCTCGACATAATCGTACCAAGGCTCGATATCGGCATACCGAATGGGCCAGTCTACACCGATGCTCTGGCGGGCGTTGGCCTCGAAGTCGAGGTCGCTGAAACGGAATACGTACCGTCCCCAGGTGATGGACTTCCCGCCGACCTGGTCGCCACGCACCCAGGTGAAGGGTTTGTCCTCGATGTAGGGGCTTTTCGAGTCCTTGAAGAAGAAGTGGTCGATGGTGTCGTCCAGGAAGCCGGTGCGTTTCTGGATGGCGTAGTCGCGGTCGCGCACGTCAGGGTCGAGCCGGCCTCGGAGGGGGAATTCCCAGGGCGCTTTGTGCTCGGTTTCGTACGAGGCGATGTGTTCGACCGGCCGGCCGCGTTCGAGGACGAGTGTCTTGAGCCCTCTTTCGGTCAGTTCCTTGGCGGCCCAGCCGCCGGAGATGCCGGAGCCGACGACGATGGCATCGTAGGAGGTTATTTCTTGAGGCATGGCGGAGCCGCGACGGAGGTGGGGAGGTATACGAGTTCGAGAAGGTAGTGTATGTAGGAAGAGAAAGTCACCCATGCACGAGGCGACAGCGCGTTTGGCGGAGGGAAACCGGTCGGCGCTTCAGTAGCTCGGTAGGTTCAGTTTGTAACGAAGTTGTGTCTGAGGGTATGTATGTCGTTGGAAATGTGTCTGGATAAGGTATATCCCGGTCCGCCAGACCCGAAGGGTCTCGAAGCGTTCGCGTGGTATTCATCGTCGACGTTTCAAGACCCTTCGGGTCTACGCCGATGAGCAGGAAGGAGTGGGCCGCCGGGCTGTTTCTGGCGCTGACGGTAGTATCCTCGGCGGCGGCCTTTCTGGCCGGCCCGCTGGTGCCCTGGGCACCCTTCCGGATCGGTTACACGGAGTACCGCTCGGTAAAGGCGGTCCTGATCATGCCCTCGACTACGCTGCCGCCGGTTCCGTTGGACCGTCTGGATGCCCTGATCGGCGAGGTGGAGGCGCAGACTGGGCTCTGGCTTGAATCGCCGGTGCGTATCGTCGTCGCCGGCTCGTGGGGGTTGTTCAACCGGGGGGCTTTGCTTGGGCTGAGCAGTAGTGTCGGGGAGCATACGGGCCGCACCCTGCCTACCGGCACGGTCGTCTATCTTTCACCCCTTGCCTCGCAGCCGGGCCAGGAGGCCGCGAACGCGCTAAAGCACGAAATCACACACGCTGTGTTGTTTCAGCAGATGTCGCTTGCCCGGAGCATGGCCTTTGCGAAGCTGGAGTGGCTGTCGGAGGGACTGGCGGCGTACATCGCCACCGGGAGCTTGGGCGGTTGGGAGGTTGAGTGGAGCCGGATGGCCATCGCCGAGGCGTACCTGTACCCGGTGACGCGTGATGCCGGGTTCGAGGCGATTACCGAGGCGGACCGTTCCCGGTTCGTCCGGGAGACGCGGCGGCAGTTTGTCCGCTACCTCATGACGCGGTATGGCGCCGACGCTTTCTATCTCTTTCTGGATCGGGTGCTGGCCGAGCCGGATCAGCAAGCGGCGGCATTTCGGGATACCTTCGGCGTGACTCCGGACGAAGCCGATGCGGCATTTATGCGGGAAGTAGAAGCCGGCACCTGGCCGTTTCAGGCTCTGGCTTTCCCTGCTCCGGCTTTCCCTGCTCCGGCGGGTTTCCTGCCTTGAGGGCCATGTTTCCGTGGGGGTAGGTCTGGCGGAACATAGGGGGTCTTGGTTGGATATGTAAACGAATAGCCGGCTCGTGCCGCCAGGTCTCACCTTCGTCCGATCCGCATGACATCCTCCAGTAGAGCCCTATTGATTGACCGTTGTCTCCCTGTCGGTTTGATTGGGATAGGCGTATTCCTTGCGGTTTTTATGCTGGGGTGTGACACAGTTGTCCCGGGCGAGGATATACCCTTCGAAAAGGTGGATGGCATCAACACCATGCAACTTTCGTCGCAATTATCAGGCACGCGGGTCTTCCGCTCGGCTGCTGAATGGGAGGCCTTTACCGAAGAACATCATATCTGGCCCAGACCATACGTTGATTTTTCGTCGCACATCCTTCTGGGGATTTTCTGGGGAGATACCTTTTATGGGGGATGCCACGGACATGCGGAGGCCATTGAGAGCATCCATGAGTTTGGGGGTAAGCTCTTTGTGGAGATCGGTCCGATGTCAGATCTAGGAATTTGCCGGGCCATCGTATTTCCGAGGCAAATTGTCCAGGTCGCACGTGTCGATCTTGATGTGCAGTTTATTGGTGAAGTGCCCGGCGATACGTGGAAGTTTGTCGAAGTCGACTGAGTTGTTCTCGTTTTTGAGTTGCTGTTTTGCCTGAACCACCAAGCGCCGCAGAGGTACCTTTATCTTGCAGCACCCTTGGGAGTTCTTCGAGGTGATGCAATTGTAACGAACTTGTGTGGAATCATGAATGATTGGTCAGAAAAGTATCTGGTACGAATATAGGCGACGCAGAACCAAAGGGTCTCAAACCTCGGCGTTATCATGAAGATACAGCGGTTCAAGACCCATTGGGTCTTTGTCGAACTCGTTTTTTTGACCCTCGTAATCGCCGGCCCCGTACAGGCCCAAGATCACCCCGCCCGCGTCCGCGACCTCGTCGTCCGCCTCGGCCTGGTTGATCAGGCACGCCACCAACTCGAATCCCATATCTACACCCTCCGCGATGCCCGCCCGGATGTCTTCGGGGAATTCTGGGTCGAGTTTATGTCGACCGTCCGCACCGACCGCCTCGTCGACACCCTCACCATTCACCTTGCCGCCTCCCTGACCGAAAACGACGCCCGGGCCCTCGAACACTTCGCCGCTACGCCCGATGGGCTTGACGCCCTCCAAGCCTTAACCCGCGCAGCGCCCGAGGTGGCCGCGCTACTGGACCAGTGGCGCGCCGGCATCGACCGGCGGCTGGACGATGAACTGGCGAAACTGGTGGAGAAATAACGAGCCGGGGTGATCCTCAACATCGCCGCTGGCACCAATCGGCCCGTCGAACGTCTGGTGAGGTATGAATTTAGGCCCTGACAAGAGCGCTCTAACAGGGTTATATTGCTCTTTTCCCGGGTTCATACACCGACCGTGATGAAAGCGCATCTCCTCTTTGTGGCCCTGACCACCATGGCAAGCCTGGCAGCGGCCCAACCGTATACAAAATTGTTCGACCCCAACCCTCCCAATGAGGCGGTGTTTGGAAAAGCCATTGTATTCAGTGAGGGCGAGCTGCTGATAGGGAGTGCGGCAGATACAGAAAAGGGCGCTTACGCCGGCGTAGTGCATGTGTACTCCATTGTGGATGGCGATTGGCAGGAGACGGATCGCATTATGGATCCTACCGGCCAGGCCGGCGATGTGTTTGGCGCTGCGATGGATACCCAGGACAGTCTGCTCGTGGTTGCCGGCTATACGAGCGACTTCGTGCATCTTTATGTGCGACGCCAGGGCAGATGGGTGGCAAAACAAGTGCTGATTGAACGTGATACCAACACCTCCGATTTCTGGGGGCCGGTAGCCATAATGGGGGATTTCATTTTCGTGGCGACCATTGGGAAGCGTTTCGGTATGTATAGCTTTTGGGATGGTGGAGAAGTAGTGGTCTTCAAACGAGAGGGCGATGAATGGAGGTTATCTCAACGTCTGTCAGCATCAGCCGAGATCGAAGGGTTCGATGGGAGTTATGGATCTCCATTTTGCGTAGCGGGTGACGTCCTCGTCGTCGGTGCGCACCGCGATTTTGAAGGCGGGGATTGGGCGGGAGCGGCCTATGTTTATGTGCTCGAAAACGGTGTGTGGAGCGAACAGGAAAAAACCGTTTCCCCGAGTATCGAAGCGTACGATCAATTTGGGAGGATGCTGGGATGTAGCCCGGACGAGGTGGTGATCTCCTCATACAAAGCGCACAAAATGCGTCGTTTAAAGTCCGATGGGGGAATCTGGACGGAGCAGGACGCCGGCGTTACTCCCCCCTCCTCTCCTCAAGCCTCCACGTTTCTCACCCAGATCGCCTTTGCGGCCGATCGCCTTTTTATCGGGGGTGAAGAACAGTTCGGTGATAGCCTTTCGTATGTGGGCACCCTGTACGAGTACGCCCGTGAGGGGGATGATTGGGTATTGGAGCACACATGGAATGCACCTGAACCCAGTCAGGGCGACGGTTACGGGTATGTTCTCGCCGTTGACGAAAACTATGTCGCCGTTTCGGCACAATATGAGGATCGCGAATGGATCAATCCGATCGACGGGACCATGCGGTACGGGGATGAGGTGGGTTCTGTGATCGTCTACCCGAGAGCCGATTTTTTGGCTACAACCGTCGAGGATTTACCCTCAACACATTCCGCCGTCACGCGGCTTCAGCCGCCGTTTCCGAATCCATCGCGGGAACGTACGACGCTGACCTATTCAGTTGATCTACCCTCGCGCGTGGTCGTGCGGATTGTTGACACCATGGGCCGTGCCGTGGTTACGTTGATCGATCAAACAATGTCGACCGGCAAGTACTCGATTGCCTGGGACGGCCGGCTTTCGGACGGCCGGCAGGCGCCGAGCGGGGTGTATCTCGTCGAAATGATTGCCGGCCAGGAACGTGAGGTGCGGAAAGTGGTCCTCGTGCGCTAACTTCCGGGGTGTTCTTCGTCGATCTCACCTTTCCAATCCCCCCATGACCCTCGCCGCCGCCCGCCGGCTCTTCGCCTACAACGCCTGGGCCACCGCCCGCATCTTCGAAGCCGTCGCCCCGCTCACCGAGGAGGAATGGAGCCGGGAGATGGGGAACAGCTTCCCGACCATCCGCGACACGGTATGCCACATCGTTAGCGCCGAGTGGGTGTGGCTGCATAGATGGCAGGGGAATAGCCCGATGGCGCCGGAGCCCTGGACGAAGGAGCCCACGCGGGCGCTGCTTATCGAGAAACAACGGGAGATCGAGGCGGACCGCAACGCCTTCATCGCCGCGCTGAGCGAGGCGGATCTCGCCGGCGAACGCCCCTACATCTTCATGAGCGGCAAAGGGGGCAGCCTCCCGCTCGGCACGCTCTTTCAGCACCTCGTGAACCACGGCACCTACCACCGCGGGCAGGTCACCACGCTGCTCCGCCAGATCGGCCGGCCGGCGATCGGGACGGACCTGCTGTTTTTTGCCATGGAAAACCCGGAGTAATTCGATACAGCCGGCCGTTCCGCTGGTCGATACCATGGCGCGGGTTGATGGGAATCCGTCAGGGGTTTCTTATCATGATTGCCGTACGCTCTCTGTCGGTTTCTCCTCGTCGCTTCCCGTTGCCTGCCATGCGCCGCTCGATCCCCCTGCTGTTTCTGCTGGCGTTGCCGTTCGCCTGTGCCCCCGAACCCGCCACCCCGCCGGCGCCCGACCTCTACACCTTCAACCGGACGCCCCTCGCCGAGACGCCC